>JAQQAK010000451.1 GCA_028527945.1 Spirochaetaceae bacterium | reverse complement strand
GAGACTGTAGAGCCTTACCAAGCTCAATATGAGTTTTGGGATTCAGCCCCTTAACAAGAGATAATTGTGTTACAGGTAAATTGCCATCAGGATACATGAGCATTAGTGGAATAAATACTCCATGATCAATTCCTCTTGTAGTATCAATTTTGTAATCAATATTTTTCTCTTTAAAAGAAGATTCTATTAAAGAAACAAGATCACCGTTTTCTTTTGTTGGATATTCAATTTCATAAGATTCTGCCGGAAAGCCAAAATAGTCAAATAACAGCTTTTGGTTTGCTGCGTTGTATATTGTCGGGACTTCTGATTCCCAATGCGCGCTTATAACAAGGACTTCATCTGGCCTGGGAAGTTTTTCTGAAAGCCCTTTCAGAAACTGAACCATTTTTCTATGGCTATGATCTCCCAAAACAGGCATTGGGCCGCCACCATGAGATATGTAAATAATATTACCTTTTTTCTCAAGCATGAGATCTTCCTCCTCCTAAAAATAATAATGTCGAAAAGCTAAATAAACAACAAAAAAATAGTATTTTGGCTTCATCCTTGAAGTGTTTTTATATTAGGGCGTAAAGGAATTTAAATTTCATTCTGTTCGTGATTTATTAAAAAATCCAAGGACTATTGGGAAGATTTTCTATAACCGAAGTTATTTAAAACTCAGTTTTTATGGCGCCTCTTTATAAATTTAGAGTAAATGGTAATTTAAGAATAGTTGAAAATATGTATAATAACTTAGGAGAAATTAACAAAATGGAAAAATCAGATTCTGAAGAATATAAAGACAATTTTGCTGAACTTCTTGAGCAAAGTTTTACCGAGACAAAAAGAATGAAAACCGGACAATTAATTGAGACTGAGATTGTTTCAATATCCGGTGATACAATATTTCTTCAACTTAACGGAAAGAGTGAAGGCCTTCTTGAGCGAGAGGAGCTGACGGATAAGGACGGTAATCTTACTGTAGAGACAGGCGATAAGATTAAGGTATTTTTTCTTTCTGAAAAGAATGGAGAAATGTATTTTACCACTAAAATTAGTGGAGAAAAGGCCGGAAAAGAGCTTCTTGAGAGCGCCTTTGAAAATAATATTCCAGTTGAGGGGCTTGTTGAAAAGGAAATTAAGGGTGGATTTAATATTAAAGTCGGAGAGAGCAGAGCTTTTTGTCCATATTCACAGATGGGGCAGAAGCGTGTAGAAGATGCTCAACAGTGGCTTGGAAAAACTCTTACATTCAAGATTACTGAATACAGAGAAAACGGACGTAATATTCTGGTTTCAAACAGAGCTATTCTTGAAGAAAAACATGAAAATCAAGTAACAGTTTTAAAAAAGACATTGCATGAAAAAATGATTGTTAATGGAAAGGTTACACAAATCCGTGATTTTGGTGCTTTTGTTGATATAGAGGGTATGCAGGCACTTTTACCTATATCCGAGATAAGCCGTGAACGTGTAGAAGATGTTTCTGCTGTATTAAAAGAAGGCCAGGAAATTGAGGCTTCAATAATCAAAATTGACTGGAAGACTGAAAAAATCAGTCTGAGTATGAAATCATTGACAGTTGACCCCTGGGATTCTGTTGATACAAAATACAAGAAGGGCTCAAAGTATAAGGGGACTGTCGTTCGAATAACTAATTTTGGCGCCTTTGTTTCTCTTGAGCCTGGTTTGGATGGTCTTATTCATATTTCAGAGCTTAGAACCGATTATCGTGATGCTATTCCTTCTGATAAATTAAAGCCGGGGCAGAGTATTACTGTTCTTATCAATAATATAGATAAGGAAAATAGACGGTTGTCGCTCAAGCCATCATCAACCATTCAGGAAGATGAAAGCGTACAAAAGTATATGGAAACTGAAGATGATACCTACAATCCATTTGCTGCTCTTTTGAAGAATAAAAAGAAATAAAAAAAATAGCTCTCAAAGCTATTCGGTTTTTGAGAGCTATATGTATCAAGATAATGTATTGATTTTTTTAGATAATACTTATACGTTCAATTTCCTTGACTAACTGAACAGCAGTACTAACACCTGCTCTGGCATATAGTTCTACCTTATCCTTAACCGCGTTCACCGGAAAACCGGGACCAATTAGTTCTTTAACTACAGGTTTGTCAAATTCCAAAGAAAGTGCATCCAGACGATCAATAGTACCATTGGCAATGGTCTCATCCCAAACAGTTATTTCCTCTGTAGAAGAGTCTTTACTTATTGTTTTATGAGGTACTGGCAGTATAACACCTAGGGCGACTACAGCATCAACATCGTTTCTTTGCAGAAGTTTTTTTACAGGAAGAGGCATATCAAAGCAACCTGGAACCTCAGATACTATTGAAATCTCGGCTCCTATTTTGGAGGCTTCATCCTCTGCTGCCGCAAGCATTCCCCTATAACCGGAATAATAATTTGAGATAATTATTGCTACTTTAACAGGTTTATTCATTTTAACTCCTCAATAAATGTGATAACAATACTACCACCTTTTTTTAATATAGTACCAGTTTTGTATTAGGATTTTACAAGTAATTGTATTTCTGATGGGATTGTTGTTGAAGGTTTATAACAAATCTGTCGGGTGAGGTTATAGCTGACTCTATCTATGCTGCGAAATATAGACAGAGATAAAAATTAGATGCAACTAATTGACAAAGATGTAACTATCATGAATAATGAAAAAGATTTCAATATTTAACTTTATAAAAATTAGGAGATAATTGTGCCGCAGGTTCTAAAGGATGAGATACGAGAAAGGATTAGGCTTTCCGCGTTGAATGAGTTTTTTACAAAAAACTTCAGAGCCGCAAGGATAACCTCGATAGCCGAAGGGGCGGGGGTTCCGCTGGGGCTGATCTATTCTTATTACAAGAACAAGAATGATCTCTTTGAGCATATTGTCTCTCCGGTAAAACACAGGCTGAACAGTTTTACCCTGAATGAGATGAGTGATATCCCTGAAGATAATCTGTACAGGCATGAGCTTCCGGCACTTCTTGAATGTATCGAGGATTATCATAAAGAGATCATTATTCTTGTTGACAAGAGTGAGGGCAGCCATTTTGAGGGAGCAAAGGACGAGTTAATTGAAATTGTGGCTGAGCACCTTAAAAAGACACCTGTTTTAAGGGACACGGATTTTGAAGATATCTTTTTTCATATTCTTGCCACAAACTTTATGGAGGGAGTTTTTGAGATTGCCCGCCATTACCGGGGAAAGGACTGGGCCGAAAACATGATGACCTTGTTGATACGCCAGCATCTTTATGGATCAAGTTCTTTTCAAAAAAAACATTCCGGGTAAAACCGGAAGCTCGGCATAATTTTTTTTCGGTTAAAAATTGAAAAAGTTTTCAGTATTGAAATAACAATGAAATACCTTTTGGTGTGTAACTAAAAGTGAAAAGGATATTCAAAATGGATCAGAAAGCTTATAGCAAGCAAGTAAAAAACAGAAATTTTGCATCCAATATTTTTTTAACATTTAATGCAATTCTTGGAACCTTCCCAAGTTTGGTTGTCGTTTATATGGTTGGAAAAATAATGGATGGGACAATAAAAAAAGAGCTTATTATTCAGGGTGCAATTGTTATTACAGCATCTCTGGCTCTTAAGGCTTTTTTTTACGGACTGTCAATTTGGAAGGTTCATGAGGGGGCTTATAATTCTCTTTCTGAGATTCGCCTTGATCTTATCAAGCAACTGAAAAAAATGTCTCTTGGCTTTTTTCAGAAAAGAAAAACCGGAGATTTGGCTAATATCGTGAATCACGATGTTGAACAGGTCGAAGTTTATCTGGCACATGGTTTGCCGGAAATTATGACATCAACACTGATTCCTGTCGCAGTATTTATTATTATTTCTATTGTTGACTGGAGGTTAGGAATTGCTCTTGTTTGTACTGCTCCTCTAATGATTTTGTTCAGAAAAATTATGAATAAAATCTGGGGAAAATCAATGGCGAAGTATGCAGAAAGTACAAAAATAATGTCTGAGGACTTACTGGAGTATATTGCAACTATTCCTGTTATCAAGGCCTTTGCCCGCGAAGAAAACAAAACAAAAAAAGTTCTTGATCATATGAGCGAATATATTACCTGGGTAAAAAAAGTAATGTTGAGTATTTCTGTCCCTATGGGGCTTATTTCCATGATGCTTGAAGGCGGTCTTGTTGTTATGGTGATTGTTGGCTCTATCCTGCTTTCAAATGGAGCAGTAAGTACTCAGGGCTTTGTGCTGGCGTTAATTCTCGGCGGTGTTTTTCTTTCCGCGTTTGCCAAGTTAGCAACCTTTCAGCATTACCAGATTGTCTTTGGTCAGTCGATTGAAAGTATCTATTCTGTAATTGGTGAAAAGCCTCTGCCACGCGGTAATAAGTACCCTAATCCTAAAGCCGGTGATATTGTCTTTGACAAGGTTGATTTCAGCTATACACCTGAGAAAAAGGTTTTACACGATATAAACCTTTGTTTTCGTGAAAAGTCGGTAAATGCTATTGTAGGGGCTTCCGGCTGTGGAAAATCAACTCTGGCTAACCTGATTATGGGATTCTGGCAGCCTGATAGTGGACGGTTGTCCATAGGAGAGCAGGATTTGAATGACATGAGTGAAGATGCCTTGAGCTCTCTTGTTTCCATCGTACAGCAGGAGGTTTTTCTTTTTAATCTTTCAATAGAAGAGAATATCCGGATTGGAAAGCCTCATGCTACAAAGGCTGAGATTATAGAGGCTGCTAAAAAAGCTCAAATCCATGATATGATTATGAGTCTTCCAAATGGTTACGAGACTCTGGCTGGAGAAGGCGGAACCAAGTTTTCCGGCGGCGAAAAGCAGCGTATATCAATTGCCAGAATGATCCTTAAAAACGCGCCAATAATTATTTTAGATGAGGCAACAGCGGCTATAGACCCTAGTAATGAGAAATTAATTCAACAGGCTATTAGTAATCTTGGTAAAGATAAAACATTAATTATGATTGCCCACCACCTAAATACCATTACCGGAGCAGATCAAATTGTTGTCATGGATGAAGGCCATGTTGTTGCCTCAGGTCGGCACACAGAGCTTCTTTCTTCTTGCGGCATGTACGCCGAGATGGTTGAGAAGCAAAGCCAGGTTGATTCATGGCAGATTAAAGATGAGGAGATTCTTGTATGATTAAGCAAATACTAGGTAATTTAAGTTCTAAAGGAAAGGGCGTACTTATTTTATCAATTATATTTTTTGTTCTTTACGCTCTAACAGGGACAGCAATGATGCTGCTCGTTATTAATATGATAGAAAAAATTACAAGTGGTCAGCAGGTTA
Organism: Spirochaetaceae bacterium; assembly: GCA_028527945.1. GTDB lineage: Bacteria > Spirochaetota > Spirochaetia > UBA9216 > UBA9216 > Thalassospirochaeta. The sequence goes on along the minus strand of JAQQAK010000451.1, from coordinate 19,823 downwards.
TATTGTCTCACTACTGGCTTGGACTCATAGCTCTGGTTGTTTTCAAGGCTGCCTGTAATGTTACAGCTGATATGGCCAAGCATTTTGCCGGTTTTGATGTTGAGCAAAATATTCGCCGTTCTATACTGAAGCGCTTGAAGGGTTTTTCTCTGGGTTTTTATTCAAAGGAGAGAATTGGTGAAATTAGTACAATAATCCAAAAGGATGTTTCCACTATGGAGGCTGTAGTAGCACATATGTGGTCAAGAATGAGTAGCGATTTTATTGTGGCTATCATCCTTGGTGCAGGTCTCTTTCTGGTTGACTGGAGAATGGGACTTGCCATGATATCACTTCTTCCTGTTGCTGTTCTAATTCTTGTAAGCGGAATTAAGGGCGGGCAAAAGGTACAAGAGGAATCTCAAGATAATCTTGCTGATATGGTCAGCCTCTTTGTTGAATACGTTAAGGGAATTCCACTTTTAAAGGCCTTTAACGAAAGTAAAGATTTTCAGGAGAAATTACAGGTTAGTACGAAAAGTTTTGGAGAAAGCAGCAAGAAAGTTTCCAGACGCGTAGCGGGCTACCTTGGCCGGTATTCCTTTTTTGTCGAACTCTGTTTTGCTGTTTTGGCTACTCTTGGAGCATGGTTTGTATTTCGTGAAAGTCTAAGTGTTTTTAACTATCTTATCTTTGTCATTATAAGTCGTGAGTTTTACAAGCCATTTGTTGAAATGGAAACCCACTGGACAAATTATATTAAAGTAACTGACAGCTATAAAAGAATTATGACTATTTTTGATGCTCCCGTTGTTGAGTCTCCGGTTATCTCAAAAAATCCAGATGGTTTTGATATTGAATATGATCATGTTGGATTTTCCTACGAAGAGGGAGAGTTTGAAATGAAGGATGCTAATTTCCGTCTGGCTGAGGGCAGCCTTACCGCTCTTGTAGGCCCTTCCGGTTCCGGAAAAACGACCATAACCAATCTGCTTCTAAGGTTCTGGGAACCCCAAAGGGGCGCTATCAGGATTGGCGGAGTTGATATCCGTGACATCAACTATGATGATCTGCTTGCCAATATCAGTATTGTAATGCAGAACGTTATTCTCTTTGCCGACACAATCGAGGGGAATATCAAGATTGGTAATCAGAATGCCACAAGAGATGATGTCATCGAGGCAGCGAAGAAGGCTATGATTCATGATTTTATCATGAGTCTCCCCATGGGCTACGATACACCTGTTGGGGAAAACGGAGTGGGGCTGTCCGGTGGTCAGAAGCAGCGAATCTCTATTGCCAGGGCGTTCTTGAAGGATTCTCCAATCGTCCTTCTTGATGAGATAACCAGCAATGTAGATCCGGTAAACGAGGCAAAAATTCAGAGAGCTATCAGCAACCTTGCAAGAAACCGTACTGTTCTTGTTATCGCCCATCATCTCAGAACCATTCGTACTGCTGATAATATCCTTGTTTTTAATGAAGGAGTCCTTGTTGAGGAGGGCTGGCATGACATGCTGGCCGAGGCAGAGGGCCTGTACCGCAAATTATGGAGCGCTCAGGAGGATGCAAGGCAGTGGCTGCTGGCTCAGGGCGAAAACTCCTGTCAGGAAATGCCTTGATAGGGATAGCTGTTCTAAAGAAGCACTTCAGGAAGGCAGGGCTTATTTAGTAAAGTTTTCACCAAATTCGCATAAAAGCTTTTCGTCATCAGCTGAAACAGAAGATCCCTTGCCTATACTGAGAGGATTACCCGCCTTTACAAAAGGGCCGGCTTTAAAATCTGAACACCCCTTTGAGCGTAAAAGGCGTTCTAAATGAGAAATAGTATTTTCACCTCCGCTTGCCGCGTGTACGGCTACAGCCCCGCATTTTTTGCCTTTGAAGCAGGCTTCCGGCAATGAGTCAATAACTTTAACCAGCGGTTTTGCCGCGCCATTCTTTCCAAAAGATCCTGCCCAGCAGGGGCTTGCCGCGATAAGGCTGTCGCAGTCGTCCAGCATTGAAGGGGTGAAGTCTTTAACTGAACAGGAGGTCACCTCTGCGCCGCCAGCTTTCAGACCTTCTGCTACTGATGTTACAGCCTCAAGTGTATGTCCCGTTTTTGTGTAATAAAGAATTAAGGTTTTCATTATGTATTATCCTTTGCTTTTTATATCAATAATCTACTTAAATAGATTTGTTATCGTCAATAAAATATTTTAGCCTAAATATCCTTAATTATATCAAGGATTTTCATCTGAGCATAAAAGCGGTCTTTGTATGCCTTGCTTTTCTGAATCAAACTTTCCGGCTTTTTTAACTTCATACATATTCTTGTCAGCATCGCTCATTAATTCTATAAAGCTGGAATATTTTTCTGGTGAATAAATAACATATCCTGCGCTGATTGATATTTCATAAGGTTTTTTCTTTTTGGAATTTATCAAAGTTATTTTTTTATGAATACGATCGATTACTTCTTCCATTGCCTTATCATTGTCAGTATCTACCATAATTATAAACTCATCACCGCCAAATCGCCCGGCTTTATCTTTTGTTTTTATAGAACTGATAAGTATTGAAGAGAGTGTTATAAGGGCTTCATCTCCTTCAGTATGTCCATACTCATCGTTTATTAGTTTAAAGTCATCCATATCTATCATGATAATACCAAAGCCGCCGCGTCTTGAGTGATCCTTTATTCTGTATTTTATTAATTCATCTATCTGCTGCCGGTTTAAAAGGCCTGTCAGGTAATCTCTTGTATCCCTCTGTGCCTGAAGAAAAATATAGATAAGAATTACAAGAAGTCCGACAGAAGGCCATACAAGAGGCCCTTTTCCGTATGGAACCTGAAGAATCATTCCGGCAACAGGTATAATGCTAAATAAAACTATTATACATAAAGTTTTACGATCACTTGTTTTCCTGTATTTTATTACATTAGCGAATGAAGCTAATAAAGGTAGAGCATAAAGTATAGTTATAAGAATAAGTCCTGGCCCTACATGATAGATATTTGAATCATCTATATAAAAGATAAAACCGGTAAAGGTAGAATATATCATAAGAATAACAGTAAGTATGAATGGGAGTAGATAACTCCATCTGTGTTTTAAGCGTTCGGTAGATTTATTGAACATAAAATCTATATAGTATAACCAAATGATTAACGGAATTGGCTGGCATAGATGAAGCATGAAGTTTAGGGTGTAAGTCACAGGTATTGGATTTTTAAATAAGATTCCGGCATCAGCCCAGACACATGTATCAAGAACAAGAACAAAAAGAATAGACCAGCATAGCGCCATGTATAGATTTGTCAAAACTGCACGAGTTTTTTGTTTATGATAGGTAACTACAATAATCATTATAATAATTATTGAGACCATTAAATTTATATCTATCCTGCAAAAAGTTTCCATCTCCAATGGTGATAAATGATATGAGAACTTATAAATCATGTCAATTAAAAAAGCTGTTAGGTAATTTTATATGTATAGTAGAGAAAGCTTGAAATCTGAATAAATAAACAATGAAATTATTATTTTAGATTGACTCAGTATTAAAAAGCATCTATCCTAATATAGTTAGATTAACCAAAATAATTGGTAATGATTAAATTATTGAGTAAGAGTGAAATAAAAAATGCAACCCTCAATTGAAGGCTGCATCTCTGTAGGAATCAACCAGCTGAAATTGCCTCAACAGGACATACTTCGGCACAGGTTCCACAGTCTGTGCATTTATCGGTGATTTTATATTTATCGTCACCGGCTTCTATAGCATCAAATGGACATTCACTCTGACAAGCTCCGCAAGTTGTGCAGTCATCACTAATTATATACATACTTATACTCCTTCGGTAATTAAGTTAATTTGAGTATAAGGGAGAAGCTTGCTGGTAGCAAGTTTAATTTGTTGTATTAAAAGGATTTATATTGAGACTCAGTCTCAATAAGGCTGTTATGGGTAATTGTATAATTAATGATAATAAGACAGCAATATTCAACGCTTTCTTGAAGACCAAGTGGCTTAAACTTACCTGGGAGCTGGAGAAAATACTTCAAAAAATTATGGAAATGGATGAGCACTTCCTTCCTGAAGATCTTATTCAGTATTTTGAACAAGCTGGAAATGAACGAATTTCAAGGGCCACCGTTTATCGCACTCTAAAGTTGCTTGAAGAGGCATCGATTATTAATTCTTTTCATATAAACGATGATTTCAAGAAATATGAAAGGATAAAGGCTCACCATGATCATATGATTTGCAACGAATGTGGCAAAATAATTGAATTTTATGATGAAAGGCTTGAACGTATTCAGAAGGAGATTTGCGATGAGTATGGGTTTAAGGCAGATTCACACATTATGAATATAACCGGCAAATGTATTGATTGCAGGAATAAGAGATAATTTAGGTGGAAATTTCCTTCGCTGAAGTTATAAAAATGTTTACTCTGCTCTTGCCGTGTAAACCACAAAGCTTGTTTTTTTACCCGCGTGAACGGCAGAAAACTCTATCTTGTGAAGAAGCTTGAAGCCGGTGCTTGAAAGCAGGCTTTTGGTTTCCTCTTCGCTTTGGCTGTAAACGGTAAAAGGTTTGCCGCCGCAGACCTTTGGATTAATCTGCTTGTCTTTATCTTCAGAGTCTTTCCTGTGCATGGCCGCGAAACTGAAAAGGCCGTCTTTTTTAATTATCCTTTTAGCCTCTCTGAATATTGGTCCTGTATCTTCTATTAATTGGAACACCCCTACACTGATGGCATGATTCATTGAGCTGTCATCAAATGGATAGGGCAGGCTTGAAAGATCATGCTGTCTGAGATCTTCGGCGAAGTTCTTTTTTCTGCATTCCTCAAGCATCTTTTCCGAGAAGTCCATTCCATAAACCTTAAGTCCGGCCTTTGAGAAAAGTTTTGATGACAGCCCTGTTCCTATGCCCAAATCCAGAATGGATTCTCCAGCCATTATGTAATCAAAGGCCAGGCCAAATACTATTTCAGGGGCATGCCACTTTGCTTTTTCTGCTTTTTTGTCATATTTTCCGGCATGGCCGTCAGCATTGAAGGTAGCTTTAATAAGTTCATCCATATTTAGTGTTACTCCTGCTGTATTATACTGGACTTTTTTTGCGTGTGAGCATTTCTATAATCAGGTTTCTGATTAATGTTAAATCCTGTGACTGTAGATTTCTTTCTGTCTGCGGTGTTCTTATTGTAAACTCTCTCGCGATTCCGGCAGGCTGTTTTCCCAGAACAATTATCCTGTCCGCGAGCAGAAGAGCCTCATCTATCTCATGCGTGACATATAAAAGGCTTCTTCTTTCATGGTTTGCCAATCTGATAATGCTGTCAAGGAGGCTCATTCTGAGGTTGTAGTCAAGAGACTTGAGTGGTTCATCCATAAGCAGAAGCTCCGCGGGATAATAAAAGCCCCTGGCTATTGAAACCCTTTGGCGCATTCCTCCGCTTAATTGTCCTGGCTTATATTCTTCAAACCCCTCAAGATCTACCAGCTTTATTATTTCTGTCAGTTCTTCTTTTGATGATTCAGGACTTACAATAGAAATATTTTCCCTGACAGTCTTCCATGGAAGAAGCCTGTCCTCCTGAAATACATAGCCAAGGCGCTTGTAGCCGCGGGTTATATTACCGCTGTCCGGCTCAAGGCTTCCTGATATCAGGTTTAAAAGCGTTGTCTTTCCGCAGCCCGAGGGACCTATTATGCAGATTGTCTCTTCCTTTCTTACTTCAAGCGAGAGTTCCGATATTATATTCAGTTCCCCAAAAGAGAAGTCTATGTTGTTAATTCTGATTATCATGATGCTCCACCATTTTTCCGGCTCCAAGCTGAGAGAGAATGCAGAATATTACAATCAGAAGTCCCAGAGAAAAGACCTTGTCTGTTTCAAGATTCATCCTCGCGTCGGTAAGAAGTGAACCTATCCCGCTTCCGGCTGCCAAGACCTCTCCCATTATTAGCAGCTTCCAGCTGAGGCTCAGCATAATAATCAGGCCCGATTTAAGATATGTTAAAAGAGAGGGGATTATAATGCTCAGGATAATCTTGGATCTGGAGAACTGAAAGCTTCTGCCCATTTCTACAAGCTTGGGGTCAATGTTTGAAAATCCCTCGCAGAGGTTTACTGCCAGCACGGGAAAGGATACTACCGTTACTATAAATATGGTCGCCCTTCCGTTCAGGCCAAACCATATCATTGCCAGGGTCATATAGAGTATTGGCGGGACAGACTGCAGGATATAGATTACCGGAGACAGTAGATATCTCACCGGTTTGAATATTCCCATAAGAAGCCCAAAGGCCAGCCCCAGTCCTATTGACAGCGCGAGCGCGGTTAGCAGCCTGACGCAGCTTGTAAGGAGGGAACTGTAGAAGGTGTTGTCTCCAAGCTGGTTAACAAGGCTTTTCAGGGTAGCCATTGGTCCGGGAAGTATAATATCGTTGTAGTGGAGGGAGGCAATCTGCCAGAGGGCAATAATTATTATTGCTGTAAACAGATTACCCAGCCCTGAATTAAGTCTATCCTTATTCTTTATCATTGCTGTAGAGAAATCCCTCATCCGGCATCTTGCCGCCGACTACTGCCGGTTTCATGCTGTACAAAAGTTCAAGGTATTTGTTTACATCCGCTGTAATGTCTGATGCTGCCATAAAGGAGAAATTGAAGCCAGATATGGATTTTGCTATAAGATTCGCATTGGCGTTGATGTATTTATTGGCAAGTTCTCCGGACATCTGCTGATTTTCCGCGATAGTTTTTACTGCCGTTTCAAATGCCCTGTTTACCATTTCCGGGTCCGCGGGACAGCTGTTTCCCTTTATCAAGGTACAGAAGCCCGGCATTTTAACGCCCTCACCGGCAAGATTTTTCCAGTCTATCCTGTATTCAGAGATAATATGGTAGTTTGCAAGGGATTCGCTGTTTGCCGTTACAAAGGGCTGAACATCAACCGCGTATGAGATTGTTCCGCTGCCAAGAAGCTGGGCTATCTCCGCGTGGTTTGAATATACTACGGTTAAATCGCTGCCTATTGTAAGATTGTTATTTTTCAGAAAGAGCTGTGTCACCATATCTGGAACAGAGCCCTTGGATGGTACGTATAATTCTTTGCCCTTGAGGTCCTCCCAGCTGTTACAGTCCGGATCTGTTGAGCTCAGGAACAATCCTCCCCACTGGAAGACATTCAGCAGCGAAACATTAAAGCCCTTGTTGTACATTGTCGCGGCCGAGTTTGACGGCATTAGCATGAGATCTACATCATCAGACTGGGCAAGGGCCATCATGGCCTCCATGCTGGAGTAGAGTTCTACCTTCACATCCGGAAAGTCCTCTGAGGGTTTGTTTTCCTGCAGCCATAGTACGGGTAATGATGCCGGTGATCTTGGCGCGGCTATTACAAGCACAGACCTTTCAATGGCCTTTGCTTCTGTTCCTGCTGAAGTGCTGCTTTCTTCCTGACTGCCTCCCGCGTAAATTGAAAGGCATAAAAGTAAAAGTGTAAGCACTGCTAAAAATCTTGTTTTCATATTTTACTCCTGATAAAATGATTACTGAAAGCTAATCTTGTTATATAAGTCTAAGTAGTGTAAGATTATTCGTGGAGGCTAAAAAGTATCCACGGATACAGTCTGTAAAAAATATGAATGAAATTATTGAGGTAATGCTCTGCTGCAGATTGTTTAGCGGTCTTACAACAGAAGAGCTTTCCGGACTTTTGGAGCGCGTTGATTATCAGCTTGTTGATTACTCGCGTGGAGACTATCTTATGAGAGAGGATTCTCCCTATCCCTATATGTCCGTGATTTTAAGCGGGACCATTGAGATACACAGGGTTCTTGAAAGCGGTAATAACCTTTGTATTGAGCTCAGAGAGAGGGGAGAGGTTTTTGGCGGGGCTGTTGCCTTCGCGGAAGAGGGAAAGAAGGCCGAATGTGATATTATAGCAAGGACAAAGACCCAGGTGTTGAGAATTCCCAGAGCGGATGTATACGAGATTCTTGCTTATTATCCCAGGGTTAACCAAAACATTACCAGACTGTTTTCAGAAAGGGTATTATCGTTTCAGCAGAGGCTTGAACTCTTAAGCTATTCTTCCATTAGAAAAAAAATCTTCTATTATTGTAGAAACATACTAAGGCCGGACGAGGATGGCAGCCTGAGGCTTTCCCTGTCCAAGTCAAAATGGGCCGAGTACATGAACGTATCAAGGCCGTCTCTAATGCGGGAGCTCAGGGTGCTTGAAAATGAACAGCTCTTGTCTATTGAAAAAGACGGCCTTCTTGTGATTAATAGCGAATAAGTTTTTATTCGCCGGGAAGGTTTAATACCCGCTCTGCTTTAGCAGTATTCTACTTGTGGAATCTTCTATTAGGAAAGAGTATTTTTGTGTTGGGTAGAAAGCGGCGACCGTCTAAACCCATTCCTTGCAGAACCAACCTGTGTTTGCTCTGCTCCGGAGTGGTTGATTAATATTCATATATAGAGCTTCTTTTAAAACTCCGTTTGGTTTTTAAAGAGCCTCTATAGATTTAATTTTTATCATATAATAAATTGGTAATTAATATGCAATCATCAGCCAGAGAAAACTATTTAAAAACTATACTTGAGCTTCAGGAAGCACAGGGCACTGAGATTATTAAACTGAACCTTATAGCTAAAGAGCTTGGTCTGGCAGCAGGAACAGTTACCGGAATGGTTAAAGCTTTAACGGCTGAGGGTTTTTTAGAATACAGGGCTTATGTAGGCTGTAGGCTTACGACTAAAGGGCGTAAACTTGCTGTTACAACCCTGCGTAATCACAGAATAATTGAACTTTTTCTTGTTGATATTGTTGGAATGGATTGGTCTGAGGTTCATGATGAAGCCGACAGAATTGAGCATGCTTTGTCACCAAAGGTCGTTTCAGGAATAGATAAACTTCTTGGGTATCCTGTGTTTGATCCTCATGGAGATCCCATTCCTACAGCTGACGGTGAAATTCCTAAATATAATCATTCAAAACTGCATTCCTGTAAAGCTGGTGATACATGTGAGATAAGCCGGATTCTTGACGAATCAAAGCAGTTTCTTAGTTTTATAGGTGATATAGCTCTTTATCCAGGAACAATAGTTCATATAGATGAAATCCAGCCTGAAGCCGGAATAATTAGGCTTCGGCCAGAGGGGGCTGAGCCGGTTGTTTTAAGTCTTGAGTCAGCTGAGAAATTACTAATAAAGGCTTTGTAAAAAGTTTTAGGCAATCCTAAGATAGTTTTTTATAATAGACAAAACTCTATGCAACATTGATAATTCGTTAACATTACTTTTGGAGTTTTTTTATTATGGATCTTAAACTTATTATTTCTACTTTCTTTGTGATCTTTCTTGCTGAACTGGGAGATAAAACTCAGTTTGCAGCAATGGCCGCATCTGCTGGATGCAATAAACCTGTTTCTATTTTAATAGGTTCTGTTCTTGCTTTAAGTCTTTCTTCTGTTATTGCGGTTGCGGCAGGTTCTTTGATAGGAAACCTCATTCCTGCGAGGTATATCAAAATAGCTGCTGGTGTACTTTTTATTGTTTTTGGTCTTCTTTATTTAAAAGAAGCTTTTGGCCCTGAAGTAAGTTCAAAGGCTGTTCCCAAGGAAGATGTTTGTACTACTATTATTGAAAATCCAATACTTAGAGCGGCTCAAGGCTTTGAGAATGCAGAAGTTGAAATGCTTAGATCTGCCAGAGAAAAAATAACAAAACCTGGCTGCCTTGAAGTTCTTGATTCTATAATAGCGCAGGAGTTAGGTCATATAAATGTTCTTCAGTCTCTTACAGCTGATGAGCTTCATAGTTCCGAAGAGGATCTTTTAAAACATAAAAATCTTAATTCTAATTGCTCATGTGGTGATGCTGAAAATGAACTTTTGGCGGAGCTTTATGAGAGAGAATGCTCGATGGCAGAGTTTTACCGCATAATGTCAGAAAAAACAAAAATAGCTTCGGTTCGATTAAGCTTGATGCGTCTTTTTGAAGAGGAAAAAGAGCACGCTAAAAGGATAGGGCGCTTAATTGATATAGCTTAGAGGCTCTTTATAAAGCTTCATAATATTATTATCCCTCTGTAAACAAAGTAGTAATTTGCATTTGTTTTGTCAATATAAGTTAATACGTATAAACTTGTATTGACAATAGAATTAGTATGTGCTAATTAAGATAGAACGTGTAAATTATGTTGAAAAAAATAATAAACGCAATAAAAAATGGAAATATCTCATCTATCACTGATCTGTGCGAAATCGTAGATGCTAGTCCTGAAATTGTAAAAATGATGGTTGAAGATCTTGTCGGACGTGGATACTTGAAGGAAGTCAACATCGGAGGCAGTTGCTCTTGTGGATCTTCTTGTAAGGGCTGTGCTGGCTGCAACCATTCAAAAAAAGGTGGATTAGTTTTTTGGGAATTGACAGAAAAGGCTGATAGTATTGGAGGGAGAAAATGAAAAGTTTGGATCTATTTGCAAGCGGTGAAAGCGGTATAATAGAAAAAATTAGCGGCGGTGGAAAATTTTTAAGCAGAGCTACTGCAATGGGGTTTACTCCTGAGGCTGATATCTCAGTAATCAGAAATGGCAGGCGAGGGCCTCTGATTGTCAAATTACGTGACACTGAAATAGCAATCGGTAGGGGAGAAGCCTCCAAGATTGAGGTTAAGGAGGCTGTTAAATGACAGTTACTTCTGAGAAAACAAGAATAATAGCTCTTGCTGGCCAGCCTAATACAGGTAAATCAACACTTTTTAATCGTTTAACGGGGGCTAAGCAACATGTTGGAAACTGGCCCGGTAAAACTGTTGAACAAAAGAGTGGTAATTTTGTCATAGGTGATAGACCATATCAGCTTGTCGATTTACCGGGAACATATAGCCTGACTGCTAATTCTATTGAAGAGAAGATCGCAAGAGATTTTATTGTTGATGAACAACCTGATGTGGTTGTTATTATGGCCGATGCATCACAGTTAGAGCGTAGTCTTTATTTGCTTGCGGAGATAAAATTACTGAATGTTCCGTCTGTTCTTGCCCTTAATATGATGGATGTTGCTGAAGAACAGGGCAAAGACATAAATGTTGAAGAGCTTGAAAAAGGTTTGGGTATTAAGGTTTTGCCTCTTGTTGCCGCAAAGGGTGAGGGTGTTTTAGAGTTTTTATCGGCTATTGAAGCTGTAGCAGATAAAGAAATTAAAACAGATACTAAAGCAGATTCAATATTTAAAGATGATAAATTATTTAATTCTGTAAAAAGTGTGATAACCGGAAAAATTAACAGTATCTTTCCAGAAGACTGGATGGTCATAAAGCTTATAGAAGGTGATGCTGAAGTTTATGGTGAGATTCAGCAGAAAATATCAAGTCAGGAATGGAATAAACTTTTTACATTACTTAATAGTGTTGAAGATGGACAGCTTCATGCCGCGGGGCTTCGTTATGAATGGATTTCTAATGTGTTGTCCAAGGCTGTTAAAAAACAAGAAGCTGTTGAAAAAAAGAGTCGTGGAAAAAGGTTTGATAAAATAGCGACCCATCCGGTCTGGGGAAAGGTTCTTGCTGTATTAATAATGCTTTTCAGCTTTGGAGCGGCAATGATTGTTGCTCTTCCAGTTATGGGGGGGATGCAGCCGTTGGGGAAATTCCTTGTTTCAGCTGTTAATTCCGGTTTAACATCAGCTCCTCAATGGTTTGTTTCACTGCTTGCTGATGGTCTGATTCCTGGTGTCTCTGTAGCTATAATGATGCTGGGATATATTTTTGGAGTATACCTTGTTTTTAGTCTACTGGAAGATGTAGGATATGTTGCTCGTCTTGCGTATATTTTTGATAATTCTATGACAAAACTAGGGCTTCATGGAAAATCTTTTATGCCTTTATTAATGAGCTTTGGTTGTAATATAGCAGGGGTTACAGGGACAAGAGTTATTGATACATGGCAGCAAAGAATGGTGACCCTTGTAATGGTCTCTATTGTTCCATGTGCTGCGCTTTGGGCTGTTATTAGTTTTATTGGAACAATATTCTTTTCTGCCGCAATGCCTTTTATCATTCTTATTTTACTGGTTATAATGGTTCTTCATCTTTCGCTGACTTCTTATCTTCTTAGAAAGTTTGTTGTTCCTGGAGAAACTTCCGGTTTGATAATGGAGCTTCCGCCGTACCATAAGCCTAATTGGAAAACTATTTTTGGACATGTTTGGGTTCAGGTCAAATCATTCTTTAAAAGAGCTGTTTCACTGATTGCGATTTTGTCAGTTGTAACATGGGCTCTTTCTTATAGAGCAGACGGGAACATGGACTTATCTATCCTTGCGTCCATTGGAAAGTTCTTTGATCCGGTAACAAGCTTTTTAGGTCTTGATTGGAGACTATTCATTGCGCTTTGTGCTGCAATGATAGCTAAAGAAGCCGCTCTTTCTGTTATCGCTGTTTTATATGGTATTGGTGGAGCGACTTCAATTACATCCTTTCTTCTTGGCGGAGCCGCTGCTGGTCATGCTGAATTAGCTTCAACAATAGGTTCTATGGTCAATCCTGCATCGGCTCTTGCGTTTATTTTCGCCTTCTTTTTTACGGTTCCATGTATTGGAACAGTGGCCTCAATTTATTCAGAATCCAAATCGCTTAAATGGACTTTCGGAAGTTCTTTATATTATATTGTCACTTCATTAATCGCTGGCGGAATTGCTTATAGAGTTGGATTGTTAATTTTTTAAGGGAGTTAATTAGAGTTTTATGTCAAGTGTTGATGCATTAAGAAATCATAGTCAGAATATAAAAGATGCGTATGAAAAACATCGACTACGAAAGAGGCTTTTTATTATAGCCTTGATACCTGTGGTTATTGTGTTAATTGGGCTTGCTGTAGCGTTTGGTTCGGCTGATATTTCATTTGCAGATGTGTATAAAACGCTTTTCAGAAAACTCATTCCAGGGCTCGCTAATGCTGCCAATGCCGGGAATTCTGAAATAATTATCTGGAAGTTAAGACTTCCGCGGATTATTATGGGCGTTCTTGCCGGAATTGCTCTGGGGTCTGCCGGTGCCACAATGCAGGTTGTTTTAAAGAATCCTCTTGCCGATCCGTATATGCTGGGAATATCTTCGGCTGCAGGCTTTGGAGCTTCTCTTGCTATTATTCTTGGGGTGGGAGTGCTGGGCGGCTCATATCTCATTATAGGAAATGCTTTTATTTTTTCAGTACTTTCTTCAGGATTAATTCTTGCTATCTCTGGAAGAAGAGGGGCTTCTCCTGAATCAATGGTACTAACTGGTCTTGCACTCCTGTTTTTCTTTCAGGCTATGACAACGATAATTCAGTATTTTGGTGATTCAGAAGCTGTCAAGGCGGCTGTTTTCTGGACTGTGGGAGATCTTGGCAAGGCTGATTGGAATAAGATATCTATTACCGCGCCTATTGTTTTTGTTGGCGAAATCCTTCTTATCTGGAAATCCGGAGATCTTAATATTATGAATACCGGAGATGCCAGCGCCAAGAGCCTTGGGATCAATGTTCAGGGAACAAGAATCTTTACAATGGTAGTTTGTACTATAATGGTTGCAGGTATAGTAAGCTTTACTGGAACAATTGGTTTTATAGGGCTTGTTGCGCCGCATCTAGTGCGAATGATTATAGGTAACGATAACCGAATACTTGTTCCTGCTGCGGGGCTTGTCGGAGCAGTTCTTTTAGTTCTTGCAGATACGATTGCAAGAACTATAATGTCTCCGGTTATTCTTCCGGTAGGAGCGGTAACAGCCTTTCTTGGTGTGCCGCTATTTATTTATTTGATAATGAAAAAGAACGGGGGACTTTCATGAGGGTTAAAGTAGAAGATTTATATTTTTCATATCCCGGAAAGGATGTTCTTAAGGGAATTAATCTTGACTTAAAAGAAACTGATATTGTTTGTGTGTTGGGGCCTAATGGAAGTGGTAAAAGTACACTTGTAAAGTGTATTGAAGGTCTTCAGCCTCCCCAAAGCGGTAATATTATTTTTGATGGAACAAATTCTTCCAAATTAAGCCGTATAGAAATTGCGAGGCTCATAGGTTATGTTCCGCAGAGCAGCTCTCAACTTTTTTCAGCTTCTGTTTTTGACACTGTAATGATGGGGCGAAAGCCTCATTACTCATGGCGTTGTAGTGATGATGATATTGATATTGTTGCGGATGTTCTTGAGCAGATGGGGCTCGCTAATCTTTCTATGAATGAATATAACTGTCTCTCAGGAGGACAGCAGCAACGTGTTCTTATTGCCAGGGCTCTTGCGCAGCAACCTGAATTACTTCTTCTTGATGAACCAACCTCTGCTCTTGATATTGCTCATCAGCTTGAGGTTATGGAAATAATACATAATTCAGTACATAAAAGGGGAATCGGGGTTCTTATGGTTATTCATGACCTCAATCTTGCCTCACGTTATGCTGATAAAATAATTATGATGAAAGACGGCATTGTTTTCGCTTGTGGCGCGCCTGAAGAAATTTTTACAAAAGAAAATATTGAAGAAGTTTATGGTGTTGAGGCCAATATATTCAGCCATGAAGGAATCTTATCTGTAATTCCTGTAAGACGTAGTGACGCAAAACTTGTTCCTGAAAGTCTTGGAATTTTCTAATGAGGTTTTGAAGAGAAAGTTACAACATTAGATAATTGTCTTAAGTATAACAAGCTATAAAATTTCATTATTTAAATTAAGATCAGAGCTTTAGACTCTTTGAGACCTGAAAGTGGTCTTAGGTTTTGATTTTGTCTTTGAATCAAAAACAAATCATTTTCAACATTAATAACCTTTTAAAAGCTTCTCTAAGTCGTTGCTTTTTTCTTTTGCGGAAGCAGCCATGAAAATCCTGCAGAAGCGGAAATGAAGCTGATTTTTTCAGGATCTGAAGTGAAATCTCCAACCTTGAAAGTATTGTAAGAAATGTCAAAGAATATAGAAGATGATTCGGTTCGTTTTACTGACGTTTTAATATATTTTTTAGGTAAAGGCACATCAATGCCCAGCCCTAACAAAATCCCATATGATGAAGCATAATTATCTCGGTCTGAAACCCATAACACACATGAAGTTATATCATGGGTAAAGTATGGGCGGATGGTATTAAATGCGTTACAGAAAACACGTATTCCAAATCCAAATCTTAAACTTTGCGCATATCTTTCCTGATATGGAAAAACATTATACCAGTTTGATATTGATAATTCGACATTCATGAGTTTTTCAATACTGCTTACTGGGTAAGCTATCGCAAAACCGGCTCCACCTGTAACTGCAGCATTAGATGTAAGCTCCTGTCCCAGTAATTCATTTTGAATAGATAACCCTCCTGTGCCTGAAAATCTAAGTTTTTTATTTTCAGCAAAAAGGTTTCCGGTGATTAAAATTAAAAGAAGTAACAATAAAAATTTTCTTGAGTTTCTGATTATCATGTTTTGTTATAATATATAAAAAATTAGTTAAGGGCAATATAGTTAGAGGGTAAGAATGTACTGAGGTATAGAATTTCTTTCTGATTTCAGTCTGAAAACTGATAAATCTTCATTTTTCATCTTTAATTAGTTTAAATTTTAGAATTTGCTTGACACAGAGTATGAGTTTTTTTATCATTCTTATTAATAATTTGAAGGAATATGATAGACAAAAGAAGACTTATGTAGACTTTTGTGTCCTTTTGTCCACGTGTTTTATAGGGTTATTAATTAAAACTAAAGTGGAGGAGTTTATGGGTCGGTGTAAAACTGTTCTGAAAAATGTTCTTGGCAAGATCGTTCCATTATGCTTATTCTTTTTTGCTCAGCCATTATTTGCCGAAGATAATGTATCTTCTGCTCTTTCCAGTCATGTATTAAACGGCCACGGATGGGATATTTTTCCATATATCCCTGAAATCAATCTTCCTGAGCATTTTACTGTTCATCTCTTAATGCTTTTTATTACAACAGCGCTTATCGCAATTTTTTATCTGGCTTTTTCCAAAAAGCAGGTTCTAAAACCTAAAAAAACTCAAATTGCACTTGAATCTTTAATTTTATTTGTTCGCGATGACATTGTTTATCCTGTAATGGGAGAAGAGCGGGGGCGAAAGTGGCTTCCATTTTATTCTACACTTTTTCTTTTCCTTTTAACCGCAAACCTTATAGGACTCATTCCAGCTTTTAAAACAGCAACCGGAAATATTAATGTTACTGGCGCTCTGGCAATAATGGTACTTATTTTAACCTTTGTTGTTGGTTTTAAAGAAATAGGTGTCAAAGACTTTTTCAAGAACCTTTATCCTTCCGGAACAGGACTCGGTATAGGTCTTTTTGTTGCTTTTTTGGAGTTTTTAAGCATTTTTACAAAATCTATGGTTTTGGCTATCCGACTTTTCGCAAATATGTTTGCCGGGCATATGGCCATTCTATCTTTTCTGGTTCTGATAATTATTGTCAGTCCTTTTATGGGATTTGTTTCTGTTCCATTCGCGGCGTTCACATATCTTCTTGAAGTGTTGATTGATGTTCTTCAAGCTTTGGTGTTTACGCTTTTAAGTTGCATCTTTATTTCCAATGCCAGTGAGCATGAATAATAGATTTTGGGAGAACTTGAAAATTCAGTTTTTAAGCTTTCCTGTTTATTAAAATTGAGGAGAAAAACATGGATTTATCTTTATTAGCTAAAGCAATTGCAGTAATTGGAGCCGGCCTTGGTATTGCTGGTGGAGGAATTGGTATTGGTATAATTGGCGGTCGTGCTATGGAGGCTATTTCAAGACAGCCGTCAGAAAAGAAAGATATCAGAACAAACATGATTCTAATGGCGGCTCTTATTGAAGGTTTGGCTTTTTTCGGGGCAATTGTAGCTTTACTGGTTATTTTCAAATAGAGCGCTTATGGATCTCTTTAAGTTAGAGCCGGGTTTAGCAATCTGGACATGGATAACATTTGGAATCTTATTCTTTATATTAGCCCGTTATGTAATCCCGGCGATTCTGAAGAATCTTCAGGAACGTGAGGATTACATTCATTCATCTGTAGATAAAACAGCTGAAGTTGAAAAACGCCTTAAAGATATGGAATCCGAAAGGGATGAAATCCTTAAGAAGGCAGAAGTCAAAGCTGATGAAATGCTTTTAAGAATCCGTCAGGAGGGTGAAGAGCTTCGTCAGAAACTTGCCAAACAGGCTGAGAAAGAAGCCTCTGAAATTTTAAACCAGGCACGTATTCAGGCAGAACAGGAACGTGGTGCCATGCTTGAATCTTTGAAAGGGGAGCTTGCGGATATTATCTGCTCTGCCACAGAAGAGGTCGTAGGCATGACTGTTGTTGGAGAAAAGGAACGGGAGATTTCCCGAGAACTGGTTAATAAATTATGAACGATGGATACCGTGTAGTTAAACGCTATGCCAGCGCGCTGTTTGAAGTCTCAAAAGAAGCTATGGCCTCAAATCCTGAAGCATTAAATGAGCTTCAACTGGATATAGAAGCTTTAAATAAACTCATGGATGAAGTTCCGGAAATAAGGGAATTTTGTCTTTTGGATAATCATTCTATGGTAAAAAGTCGAATGTTTATTGAAAAAGCTGTTCTCCCTTATCTGGGAGAATTAACCCAAAAGACAGTCATTATACTTCAGCAAAATAATCGTTTGGCAGCTTTGCCTTTTCTGGCAGATGCTCTTCAGAAAGAATTATTTCTATATAATGGGGTTACACCTGTGATTGTAGAAACCGTGTCTGAACCTGATGAGAATTTTAAGAAGGATATTCAAAAAGCTCTGAAAAATATAATTCCGGGAAAAGTTGAAACTGAATGGAAAGTACGTAAAGATTTACTTGGAGGTTTAACCTTTCAATGGGACAACCGGGTTTTGGATCTGTCTGTTAAAAACCGCTTGGCAAATTTTAAACGTACATTAAATAGGAAATCTGTATGAGAGAAGAAATTAAACCGGCCGAACTGCTGGATGTCTTAAAAACACAAATTGCCGGATTTGCTCCGCAGACTCAGGATGTAGAGGTCGGCAGAGTCTTACAGGCAGGTGATGGTATTGCCCAGGTTTGGGGATTAGATAATATTTTGATGGGAGAACTGGTCGAAGTTGAACTGGAAGACGGTGAAGATGTCGAAGGTATGGTAATGAACCTTGAAGAAGAAACCGTCGGTATTATACTTTTTTCCGGTTATGAAAAAGTCCGTGAGGGCTGCCGGGTTAAACGTACCAAAAAGGTTGCTCAGGTTCCTGTCGGTGAATCACTTCTCGGGCGTGTTGTTGATCCCCTCGGAAATGCTCTTGACGGATTAGGTGAAATACAGTCAGATATTTTCAATCAGGTAGAAACCAAGGGCCCTGGTATTATTGAAAGACAGGATGTTTCAGAGCCTCTTCAGACAGGTCTTAAATCAATTGATTCAATGATTCCTATAGGGCGTGGTCAGCGTGAGCTTATTATCGGTGACCGAAGAACCGGAAAAACCACCATCGCGATAGACACTATTATAAATCAGAAGGCAGCAAATTCTGATGATAAAGTTTACTGCTTTTATGTAGCAATTGGACAAAAACGCTCTTCAGTTGTTCAGATAATAGAAACCTTAAAGCGCCACGGTGTTATGGAATATACAACAGTTGTCGCGGCCACAGCTTCCGACCCGGCATCTCTTCAGTACCTGGCTCCCTACGCGGCTACAGCCATGGCTGAATATTTTCGTGATAATGGAAAACATGCTCTGGTTATTTTTGATGATTTGACCAAGCACTCACAGGCCTACCGGGAATTGTCTCTTCTTATGAGACGTTCTCCCGGACGTGAGGCTTATCCCGGAGATGTTTTTTATTTACATTCCCGTCTTCTTGAAAGAGCAGCCAAAATGAGTGAAGCAAACGGCGGGGGCTCGCTTACTGCGCTTCCAATTGTTGAAACTCAGGATGGTGATGTTTCTGCTTATATTCCAACCAATATTATTTCAATCACAGATGGACAGATATTCCTTGAAACAGGCCTTTTTAATTCAGGTCTCAGGCCGGCCATTAATGTTGGAATCTCTGTCTCCCGTGTTGGAGGTGACGCGCAGCTTAAGGTTATGAAGCAGACCTCAGGTTCTCTCAGAATTGACCTTGCTCAGTTCAGAGAACTGGCAGCTTTTATGCAGTTCTCATCAGATCTTGATGCCGCTACAAAGAATCAGCTTAAAAGGGGAGAATGTCTGACTGAAATTCTTAAGCAGCCTCAAAACTCTCCGTTAGATGTCTACAAGCAGGTAATGATTTTAAAGGCCGGAACCTCAGGCAGGCTTGATAAGTACCCTACCAACAAACTTTTAAATTATCAGAAACAGCTTTTTGATTTCCTTGATGAAAAAAAGCAGGATTTTATGTCTCGTCTTAAGTCCAAGGGCGCCTTTGATGAGAGTCTTGAAGAAGAGGTAGATAGCATCTACGAAGAGTTCGAGAAAACATTCAGGCCAGGAGCATCTGTCTCAGGAGCTGATTCAGGATTTAATACCAATCTATCTATCGCAATGAGTGAAAGGCCGTCCCGAATAAACCGTGACATGCTTAAGCTTGTTGAAAGATTAACCGCGACAGAGTTTTCTGCTCCAAAGGTTAAAGAAGAAATGGAGCAGATTATTTCCGGAAAGGATGATAATGAGCAAGATCGTTTTACCAAGCTGATTTCTTCCTGTGAAATAATTGACTATAATAAAAATACATCTCGTGAATCTCTCTTTAAGAAGGCTACAAAGATTTTATCTGACTCTGATTTTGAGCAGAAAACACTTTACAGCTTATTTGAGAAGCGTGAGAAAGACAGCTCCACAGCATTGGATC
>JAQQAK010000450.1 GCA_028527945.1 Spirochaetaceae bacterium | reverse complement strand
AAATAAAGGGGTAAGTATGGCTGTAAGTATTATTACAGGCAAAATTGAACGAATGGGGACAAGAATCTTGCTAACTCCTAAAGTTATTGCAATTAGAAAAACTAAAAAAAGAAGAAAAGATACCTGAACACTCAGAGATGTTTCTACAAGTAAGAGAACAGTAGAAATAAGCAAAAATATAAACTTAGCTCTTGCGTCAAGTTTATACAAAAGGCCATTTCCTGGTATAAAAGTTTCAGCTATCATGATGGATCACCAGAAAGGCCTTTGCCTTTTTCAGAAGAGTCTGAAAACCATTGCTCAAGGAGCTCTGAAGGTAAGCCGCTTAAATCCTCAATAAAACAACCATTATCCATACCGATAACCCTATCACTTACTGCCGAAGCTATTTTGAGATCATGTGTAATTATAATTACAGACTTACACACAGTTTTTATACGTTCAACAAGATCTATAAAATCAATATACGATAAAGAAGTATCAGCTTCATCCAATATAAAAACAGGACGCTTTAAAAGATAATACACTCCAGCCTGAAGCCTTTTTCTAGCGCTAAAACTCATCATAGCAGGAGGTGTGTCTTCTTGAGGCAAGCAGAAATCCTCTATTGCTGCGGAAACAGATGCTTTAATAACCCTGTTTGCAATACCACATTCCTTCATCCCCCACGAAAGCTCATCAAAGATTGTTGGTAAAAATATTTGATAATCAGGGTTCTGAAACAAATATGCACAAAAACTGTTTAGAAAAACTGACTCAGCAGTTTTATTTTCAACCTTAATTTCACCAGCTGAAGGATTAATTAATCCGCAAAGGATTTTAGCAAAGGTAGATTTTCCACATCCATTACGACCAACTAACGAAACGACTTCTCCATTGAATAAAGAAAAACCTTCTATATTTAACGCAAAACCATTATCGCTGTAAGAATAAACAATGTTCTCTGCTGAAATAAGAAGATCTTCAAAGTTCTCTTTATTATCTTTGTTCGTTGATAATAATTTTAAGTCTGCTATTATCCCCTCTTCTTCAAGCTTATTTTTAAAATAAGGTGATAAAGGAAAACTTTCTTTTAATAAAAGTTCTCCATCCTGCAAAAGTGAAAAAGTATCAGCGGTTTCAAATATGTTATAAAACTTTGAGCTAAAAATAATTACACTTTTACCAGTTTTTTTGAGAAGCTTGAAAAGTTTTTCCCTGGCAGAATTATCAAGTTCTTCCATCGTCTCATCAAGAATATAAAGATCAGGATTTACCGCAAAAAGACAGGCAAGCCCCAGCTTCTTTTTCTCTCCTCCGGAAGTTTCAGTTATCTTTGCTTTTAACAGTTTTTCTATCCCAAGGCTGGAAAAAGATTTTTTTACACGTTTGTCAATTTCTTCAACAGGGATGCCCATCGATTCAAGAGCAAAAGCTGCTTCAGAAAAACAATCAGTCGTGACAGTCTGTTTTTCAGGATCCTGAAAAACAATGCCACAATGCTCTATTAACTCAGGCGCGTAAGCATTAAGAATATCTATATCATCAATTCGAACCTCACCAGATATTTCTCCACCAGTATGATTGGGTATGAGGGCTGATAATATCAACGCAAGAGTAGTTTTTCCTGATTCACTTCCACCAAAAATGATATTAATACTTCCAGGACGAATATCCAGCGATATTCCTTTTAAAATTTCAGTGGACGAATACCCCTCATAGGTGGGATAACTAAATTTGAGATTCTTTATTTGTAAAAAACCTTTATTCACAAGGTGATTATATTTTTATTCATACAGTCAATCAACAACCTGCAACAATTAGCTTGAACGAAACAAGATATAATCTTACCTTTCAGAAATCAATCACTCCAGAGCAGAGCAAACACAGGTTGGTTCTGCAAGGAATGGGTTTAGACGGTCGCCGCTTTCTACCCAACACAAAAATACTCTTTCCAAATAAAAGATTCCGCATGTAGAATACTGCTAAAGCAGGCGGGGTATTAAACCTTCCCGGCGAATAAAACATACATAACCTTGTTTTTAAGGCAAGATAATTGATTTTTTTCTAATTAACAAATGAAATATTAACTAAAATGTGATAAAATTTCGTTATACTTGTTGATGTTTCAACTTGAGGCAGGAGGCTATTACGAATTACGATTTAAACTTCGGTAGCATGATAGAGTGTTCTGAAGAAGAAAAAGAATCTTTATTACCTCTTTTGAAAGAAATTCTTAAAGTTGCCAAAAGAGGCAGAGTCTCAGGTTTTCTTGATTTAGCAAAAGAGTCAGATTCAATAAACAATCCTTTCTTAAGCGAATGTGTACAGCTCCTGGGCAATGGGTATGAATCAAGAGCTATAGAAAAAATTATAGATATAAGAATAGCAGTAAAAAATATTCGGGGACTTAAACTAATAGAAATGTCTATGGTAAGAGAAGGAATTCTCTCAATAATGAGAGGAGATCCACAAGCTCTTATTGAAGAAATACTCTTTTCTTTTCTGGGAAAATCAATACATGATAAATACCTTGAAGAAAGAAAACATAATTTCAACTCGTATATAGAAAAAATCTCAAAGGGTGAAAAAACTGCAAAATCAGATTCAGGTAAATGGATTCTGAATGCAACTTCTGAAGATATTAGCAAAATGCTGAAAGCTATTGACTGGGAATCACTTGGACTTATCTTAAAGACCGAAACAGACGCAGTACTTCATAAAATAATAAATTCTATAAGTGCAGATTCAAGAAAAGTTCTTTATGAAAGATTGGAAATGATTGCAAGTCCTGATAAAAAATTACTATTAACCGCAGAGAACAGGTTTAAATCTATAACTGCAAAAATTAAAGCAAGAGATGCAAAAACAATTGTTCAATAGTTATCAAAGCTTGCCCGAAAAGACTATATCTGTTAAGCTGTTTTGCTATGGTAGATAAAGATGAAAAGCCTCTTATAGTTCAGAGTGACAGCTCTTTAATGCTGGAAGTACATAATACATTTTTTGAAGCAGCAAGAAATGATATTGCAGCATTTTCAGAGCTTGAAAAATCTCCAGAACATATTCATACATACAGAATAAGTCCATTATCTTTATGGAACGCAGCGTCTGCAGGAATCACATCCAATGAAGTTACTGAAAAACTTGAAAAATGGTCAAAATTCGATGTACCGGAAAATGTACTGTTTACAATTCGTCAAACAATAAACCGTTATGGGCAGCTTGTTTTAAAAGAAACAGATAACCCTGATTTTCTTTACCTTGAAGCAGAGAACCAGAATATTATAACTGAACTGGAATCAAGAAAATCACTTAATAAATTATTAATGCGCGAAGCTGACGGCTTTCTTGTAAAACTGGTAGACCGGGGTTCTGTGAAAGTAGAGCTTATAAAAGCAGGATGGCCGGTTAAAGATATTGCTCCTCTTATAGATGGTGAAAAACTTGATTTTTCTCTAAGAGCAGAAACACTTGGCGGAATGGATTTTAATATAAGAGATTACCAAATTACTGCCGCGGAATCGTTTTATGGTGACGGTAAAGCTGGATTTGGCTTTGGAACAGTAGTAATGCCTTGTGGTTCTGGTAAAACTATAGTCGGAATGAAGGCTATGGATTTATGTAAAACCAATACACTTATAATTACAACAAATATTGCCGCTGTTCACCAATGGATGAACGAGTTAAAAGATAAGGCTAATATTGATGAAAATCTTATTGGAGAATATACCGGCTCAAAAAAAGAAATAAAACCAATAACAATTGCTACTTATCAAATCCTTACATGGAGACCTGACAAAGACAGTGACTTTCCTCATTTTAAACTTTTCTCTGAAGGTGGATGGGGACTCATTGTTTACGATGAAGTGCACCTGCTTCCAGCGCCTGTATTCAGAGTTACTGCAGAAATTCAGGCTGTAAGAAGAATTGGATTAACAGCTACCCTTCTCCGTGAAGATGGGCATGAAGCAGATGTTTTCTCACTTGTAGGGCCAAAAAGATTTGATGTGCCATGGAAAGAACTAGAAGCAAAGGGGTGGATAGCGGAAGCTGCTTGTAGTGAAATTAGAGTAGATCTGCCTGAAGATATGCTAATACAATATGCGGCAGCAGACAAAAGGGCAAAGTTCCGTATAGCAAGTGAAAACCCTCGCAAACTAACCATTGTAAAACAGCTTGTAGAAAATCATTCAGAAGATCTAATCCTTGTAATAGGACAATATCTTAATCAGCTTCACAAAATAGCAAAAATGCTAAAGGCTCCTATAATAACAGGTAAAACTCCAAACGCAGAACGAGAGGTAATTTACCAAAATTTCAGAGAAGGTAAAGAACGAGTTATTGTTGTATCGAAAGTTGCCAATTTTGCAATAGATCTTCCAGATGCCTCAATTGCAATTCAGGTATCCGGAACATTCGGGTCACGACAGGAAGAGGCTCAACGGCTGGGAAGAATACTAAGACCCAAAAAACGTAACTCCTGGTTTTATTCTGTCGTATCAAATTATACTACTGAGGAAGTTTTTTCCGCAAACCGGCAAAAATTTCTAACAGAACAAGGTTATAAATATAATATCGAGATTTGGGATGAGGTTAACGATATTGACCAATATACCGATAATGAATGATAAACAACTAAAAAGAAAACCTCTTAAGTTGTAGCAAAAATCAAAAAGAGTAAGAACTATGAAAACTAAATGGAAAAACAACCTCCTGAATCTCCCTGACTCTATATTCTTTGAAATAATGAGGAATTTTCTTGGGGAGATAAAAACACCTTTTAACAAACATGATCTTATAAATACCCTTTATGCTCTTGTTTATAAAAAAGAAGTCCGAAGCAGAATATTCTCTCTAATTGATGATGAAGATTCTCAACTTCTTACAGCAA
This sequence comes from Spirochaetaceae bacterium, assembly GCA_028527945.1. Lineage (GTDB taxonomy): Bacteria > Spirochaetota > Spirochaetia > UBA9216 > UBA9216 > Thalassospirochaeta. The sequence continues at coordinate 413 of JAQQAK010000450.1, read as the reverse complement.
TAGCCTTGCTGGAAGATCCTGATCTTGAGGAATTATCAAATTTCACATCAAGTTATTACTCTTTCCTGGAACTTCATAACAGAATTTCAAACCTTCAGGAACGTCTTCTAATTTGCATAGAATATCCTGCTAAAAATAACAGAAGACGAAAAAAAACTATAAAATTAAGCCCAATTTTTGAAGCAGAACTGAAAAAAGATTATTTAGATACTTCTCTCATTTTTAATTCTTTAGAAATAACCAAGGTTACTACAAATCTATGGTTAACCAAAAGGTTAATTGCGGCTTTTTTGTCATTCCTATCAGCAGAGCCTGATTTTTTCAAAACTTCAGGGCATGGAAAGAAAAAAGCAGAAAGCGCTTTTTCTGAATTATTTAAGATAGAAACCTATAATTCAAATTATGATATAAAA
>JAQQAK010000449.1 GCA_028527945.1 Spirochaetaceae bacterium | reverse complement strand
GGTAACGCGTATTCATTTGTGCTTTCTTATCTAGGCAAAGACGAGCTTTCAGGTCTTATTTCAAGATTTGAGTCTCCTGAAAAGGCTCTTAAATTCTCGGATCATTGTAATAAGCTTTTTGCGGAATTATTTGAACTACAGTCTAAAGGCGTTTTGCCTGAAAGTCCTGATGGGCAGCAGTTCGCTGCAAAATGGTGGAAGATGGTACAAGATTTTACCAAGGATGATCCCTCACTGTTAAAAAGTCTTATGGGGGTAGGTCTTGATGTAGAAAATTGGCCTGATGAAGTTGCAGATTTTAAAGAAGTAGTCTCAAATTTTCTGGAAAAGGCCTTAAATATATATTTTGAGAAAAATGGTGTAAATCTGTTTTTTGAATAAGGATAAGAGAATGGATAATATTGTTGTATCGATAAATAGTCTTGTAAAAAAATATGATAATTTTTTAGCAGTAAATGAATTAAGTTTTAAAATCAATAAAGGTGAAATCTATGGTCTTCTTGGGCCTAACGGAGCTGGAAAGACTACAACCCTGGAGTGTATAGAAGGAATAAAGCATCCTGATGCTGGAGAAATTGAGATTGCCGGATATGATCCTCAAAAAGACAAAAAGTTTGTTAGAGAAATGCTGGGAGTTCAACTTCAATCTTCTTCATTGCCCCAAAAAATTCTTGTTGATGAAGCTGTTAAACTATTTTGCACCTGGCATAAAACAGGGTATAGAAGTGATCTTGTATCAGATTTTGGTCTTGAAGATTTGTTGAAGAAACAATATGGAAACCTTTCTACTGGCCAGCAGCGGCGTCTTCATCTTGCTCTTGCGTTAATTCATAATCCTGAAGTAATAATCCTTGATGAACCCACAGCTGGCCTGGACGCGCCTGGCCGTGCTCAGCTCCATAAACAGATACGAGAGCTAAAAAAAAGAGGTGTTACAGTTTTACTTGCTACTCATGATATGGCTGAGGCAGAATGTCTTTGCGACAGAATAAGTATAATTATCAGAGGAAAAAATGCGGTAAGTGGAACACCTTCAGAGGTTATAAAAGCTGGTAGAATAAAAACAAGAATTGCAATACGAACAGCAAATGGATGTATTAATAAAGATTGTATTATCAATAATGCTGAATATCTAAAAAGTGATGACTTTTATTCTTTTTGGGAATGCTCAAATATTGCTATCGGAATAGAGTCTCTGATTCATAAAGTAAAACAAAACAATGATAGACTTATTGATTTGAAAATTGAACCGCCTTCACTGGAAGAAAGCTTTCTTGAGCTTGTTAACAATGGAGAAAACAAATGAAATCATTTATTACTCTTTTCAAGATACAATTAAAACTGGAAATTAGAGAGAAAGGTATTTTATTAAATTATTATGTTGTTCCACTATTATTTTATTTAGTTGTAGGAGCTGTCTTTGCAGGAATAAATCCAGAGATGAAAAGTCACCTTGCAGCTATAATGATTATATTCGGTATAACGATGGGCGGGATTCTGGGAATTCCTATTCCTATTGTTACAATGAAAGAACAGGGAGTTTTTAGAGCTTTTTCCGTTAATGGTATATCTAAAGGAATCGCTATTCTTGCGCATACATTAAGCGCTTTTATTCATATTCTTATTGTTTCACTTGTTATTTATTTTACATCACCAATAATTTTTAAAAGTGATATTCCTGAGAATATTTTTGCTTTTTTTATAGTTTTGCTATTGCTAATTTTTACAAGCGCTTCAATTGGAACATTGATTGGGCTTGTCGCAAAAGGGCAATCGAGTTCAATAATGTTGTCGCAGATAATATTTTTGCCATCGCTTCTGTTAAGCGGTATTATGTTTCCTTCTTCTATGCTTCCAAGTCTTTTAATAAAAATAAGCCAGATTCTTCCTGCTACGCAGGCTATGAAAGCCTTTCTGGGATTAGCTTATAATCATCAAGCAGTCAGTAATGGTGTAAGCAGTATGATAATTCTTTTTCTTATTGGTATATTTGCTTTTTTTGCAAATATTATATTATTAAATCAAAACAAAACACTTTAAAAAAAGATGTTTGTCCTATAAAGCAAAAGTCCCCACAATTACTCCTGCGGGGACTTTTATTTGTATCATGAGCCTGTTAAGGCTTTGTCTAAATGTTTTACATTCCAAGATCTTTATGGATAGTTTTTGCGGCCTTTCGACCTTCTCCCATTGCAAGAATAACTGTAGCGGCACCAAGAACAATATCTCCTCCGGCATAAACACCTTTTACAGAGGTTCGGTTCTCTTCGTCTACAACAATATTTCCGCGTTTGTTTATTTCTAAGTCAGGTGTTGTTTTAGTAATTAATGGGTTAGCAATATTTCCTAATGCCATAATTACTGTATCCATTTCAAGTTCGGTGGTTTCTCCTTCTATAGGAACAGGACTGCGTCTTCCGCTTTCGTCTAAATCTCCAAGTTCATATTTCTGAAAGACAACTGAGTTAACCTTGCCGTTATCATCACCTTTTATTTCAATAGGATTAGTTAAAAATAGAAAATTAATTCCTTCTTCTTCTGCGTGCTCAACTTCTTCAGCTCTTGCTGGCATTTCAAGCCGGGTTCTTCTGTAAATTATATTGACTTCTTCAGCACCAAGACGAAGAGCCATTCTTGCGGCGTCCATTGCAACATTACCACCACCAATTACAGCAACCTTTTGGGAATTATAAATTGGAGTATCTACATTTCCTCTATCATAAGCTTTCATCAGATTTGCTCTTGTTAGATATTCATTCGCAGAAAATACACCGATTAAGTTTTCTCCAGGTAAATTCATGAATTTAGGAAGACCGGCGCCTACTCCAATAAAGACCGCGTTATAGCCATCTTTTTTCATTAGATCTTCTATTGTACGTGTTCTTCCAATTAAAAAATTAAACTCGAAATTGATTCCCATTTTTTTCAATGTTTCAACTTCAGCGTTAACAATTGCTTTTGGAAGTCTGAATTCCGGAATTCCGTAAAGCATTACTCCGCCTGCTTTGGGAAAGGCTTCAAAAATGGTGACTTTATGGCCTAATTTTCCAAGATCTGCTGCGGCAGAAAGGCTTGCCGGTCCGGATCCTATTATGGCAATTTTTTTTCCGCTATCCTTAGCGCATTCAGGAACTTGAGTTTTTCCTGTACTCTGTTCGTAATCTGCTACAAAACGTTCAATTCGTCCTATTGCTACAGATTTCATTGGATCTTTGTATTTTTTACCAACTGTACAATATGCCATACATTGCAGTTCTTGTGGACAAACTCTTCCGCAGACTGCTGGAAGAAGGCTTGATTCCTTTATTATTTGCAGGGACTCTTCAAACTTGCCTTCGGCTGCCTTACTAATAAATCCTGGGATATTTATTCCTACAGGACAGCCCTTTACACATGGTGCTGCTTTACAATTAAGGCATCTGGCCGCTTCTACTTTTACATCTGTTTCTGAATATCCGGTAGCAACTTCTTTCTGGTTTGTTCTTCGGATAGCAGGATCCTGACACGGCATTTCTATTTGAGGTATTTCTAAGCGCTCTTTGACTGAAAGCTCAGATTTTTCTATTTCTTCAAGGAGTTCCTTTGATGATTTATTTCCCATTAGTATTCCTCTCTGTTTAGCTTTGTATTTCTTTTATTTTTTTATCAAGATTGCACACATGCTTATCTTTCGCAGTTTTTTCCTGCTCTGTATAAGACTTATGGCGAAGCATCATGTTATCAAAATCTACAAGGTGACCGTCAAATTCTGGACCGTCTACGCAGACAAATTTTGTTTCTCCGCCAACTGTAACACGGCAGCCTCCGCACATTCCTGTTCCATCGACCATGATTGTATTTAAAGATACTGTTGTTTTTACTTTGAATGGTCTTGTTGTCTCAGCGCAAAATTTCATCATGATAGGGGGGCCAATTGCGACTGCCTCATCTATTCCGCCTTGTTCGCAAAGCTGCTTCAAAGGTTCTGTAACAAGAGCCTTAATTCCCGCGGAGCCGTCATCTGTGCAAATGATAACTTCATCGCTCCACTTACTAATTTCGTCTTCAAGAATTAATAGATCTTTATTTCTTGCGCCTATTATGCTTATTACTTTATTTCCAGCAGTTTTAAAAGCTTGAATAATAGGATGAAGTGGGGCAACTCCTATTCCTCCGCCAACACAGACAACTGTTCCGTTTTTAGAAATATGGGTAGGTTCTCCTAACGGGCCTATGACATTCTCGATATAATCATTCGGATTAAGTTCTGCCAGTTCCATTGTTGTTTTTCCGACAGTCTGGAAAATAATTGTGATAGTTCCATTTTCTTTATCAGAATCAGCTATAGTTAGAGGGATACGTTCTCCTGTATCTTTGTTCAGCTGAATGATCAAAAATTGACCAGCTTTGTGTTTTTCCGCAATTAATGGAGCAGAAAATTTCATCATATATACCTGCTCTGAAAGTTTCTTTTTTTCTAAAATGATGTTCACTCTGTTCCTCCTTCTTTTGGGACGATTTTATAAAACCTGTAAAATATACCTTATTATAAATATTTATTCTAATAGGTGATGTGATAAAAAGAGTTAGACTAACTCTCAATTTTTTAAATTTCTCTTATTTTATATAATGTTATATATATTTTTTTTTATTTTTCATAGATCTATTTTCGAAGAGTTATAAATTATCAAATAGATTTTTAAAAATAATTTTCTTGTCAGTAATTCAAGATTGGCCATTTTTTATGAGAAAGAAGGAGCATTAACTCTCTTTATGAAATAAAAAAAATCTTTTTGTTGTCATGTATACTTCTCTTTTGTAGAATTGAAATACCATGGAGGTAAATATGGCAAGAGAATACAACACAGAATTAACCAATATTTTTAAAGCCGGTGTCCGTCGGGTAGATCCTGAAAACATGCTTTTAACTCAGTGTAGTTTAGATGGAGATATTTTCAGCGTTAGCCTGCCAGAAAGAGTTCTTGAATATAACCTCTCAAATTATAGGCGTCTTATTATTATTGGTGCCGGCAAGGCAACCGCAAAAATGGCCAAGGCAATGGAAAAGATTCTTGGGGACAGAATTTCTGAGGGGCTTATTGTTGTCAAATACGGTCATACAGAAGAGCTTTCTATTATCAAAACCCTTGAGTCGGGTCATCCTGTTCCAGATGAAAACAGTAAAAAGGGTGCTGAGACGCTTCTTTCTCTTGCTAAATCAGCCGACGAAAATACTCTTGTAATTAACCTAATCTCCGGAGGAGGTTCAGCTTTGCTCTGTTCTCCATATTGTGATGCAGAGCTTGAATGCAGTTTGTCTGAAAAGCAGGAGACTACAAAGCTTCTTCTTGAATGCGGAGCAGAAATAAGCGAGATAAATACTATCAGAAAGCATCTTTCAGGAATAAAAGGAGGCCGTCTTGCTGAGGCAATTTATCCTGCGACATCGCTTAGCCTTATTCTTTCTGATGTAATTGGAGACCGTCTTGATTCAATTGCTTCTGGCTGTACAGTCGCGGATACCTCAAGTTTTTCCGAGGCCTGTGCTATAACAGAGAAGTATAAAATTAAGGAAAGGCTTCCTGAAGTTGTTCGAACCATACTTGAGAAGGGGGTGGCAGGAGAGATTTCAGAAACTCCCAAGCCCGGTAGTTCTGTTTTTGATAAGGCCTCAAACGCCCTTATCGGAACCAATCTTGCCGCATTAAAATCAGCAGAGCAGGAAGCCCAAAAGCTTGGTTACAATACTATTGTTTTGTCTTCTCAGATCTCTGGAGAGGCTTCTGAGGCCGCCAAGTTTTATCTTGGAATTGCAAGAGATATCAGCCGGGAGCTTGGAATGCTTCCAAAGCCTGCCTGTATAATAGCCGGAGGAGAAACAACCGTTACCATAAAGGGTGATGGCAAAGGAGGCCGAAATCAGGAGATGGCTCTGGCCTTTTTGGGTGAACTAAAAGATGAGCAAGGCATTTACTTTCTTTCCGGCGGAACAGACGGAAACGATGGCCCTACAGATGCCGCTGGAGCCTTTGCTTCTGCTGCTCTATATAAAAAGGGCTGTTCTGCGGGAATCCGGCTTCAGGATTATCTTGATAATAACGATTCATATAATTATTTCAGGCAGATTGACGGTCTTCTCATGACGGGGCCTACAAATACAAACGTCTGTGATATTCAGATTGTTATTGTGGTGTAGAGAGGATGTCTGCTACCGCAAATAATGGAATATTTGTCATCCATGATTTTTCGCGGTACTTGGACCTATAGGTTCTTCTTGCTGTTTCATTATTAAACTTGTCATGATTCACGCCCAGGCTTTTTGCTCGTAGATGTTCTTCCGCTTTTACTTCTATTAGCGTTATTTTTCAACTTATAAGGTTTTAAACCCCTTAAAAACGTAAATGCATCGAAGACTTAATATAAATAGTCTCCGATGCGTTGTAGTCTGAATCTTCTCTGTGTTTTTAATTTGAGGGGGCTGTTTGTATAAAACCTCTTAATGCAAGTTTATATCTGTCTGCAGCACTTAGGCTGCTGATGCTTGATGCTTTTATAAAACAGACTTCTGCCGCAGTGTTTTTGCCTGCTCGGATATAGCATTCACCGGCATTAATGAGAGCCGAGGCTGCTTTGCTGGAGTTTTCTCCATCCATTGTCTGAAATATTTGTGCAGCTCTTTCAAAGTCTTTAGCTCCTGAAAGGCTTTTAAGAAAGACTGATTCAGGAATACTTTTTGAGACATTTCCGCGGTTCATGTATAGGGTTAATTTTTCTTCGTCTGTAACTGCAACTTCTTCAGTTTTGTCAAATATTTCATAGGCTTTTTGAACAAGATTTACCGAGTCTATAACAGAAGATGCTTTTCCACCGTTCATTGCTGTAATTGAGCCCTTGTAGGCTAATGCAATGGCGTTTTCAGGTTCTTCTGACAGTATCTTGTCTGCTTCAGATTCTGCCTCTTTAAAATAACTGTAGTTAAAATATTCTATTAAAAGTGCTGTTCCTTTTAAGTTTTCCTGTGAGATTTCTCCAAGTTTTTTACTGGGCTGTGATTGAAGTTCTTTCTCCGCAAGATTTTTCAGTTTCTCAAGTTCTTCATTTGCAATACTATTGCTTTCAGATTGTGCAGGATCCCATGTTACAGGTTTTAACTCTGCGTATGAGCGGCTGGTCTCATTCCATGAAGATAACATCTTGTGCTGATCGACTCCATCTGGCGAAAGGTAATCAAAAACTCTTGGTCTAAGTCTTGAAGAACCCCTTGTCTTAATATTCATAAAATTTCCCTGTGCTAGCTGTGAATAGGCACCTACAACTACATAATAACTAACTTTTCTTCCATCCATAATTGGCAGAAGCCCATTTTTCTCAAGTGGAAGTCTTATATATATTGAATTTTCTGATGGGCTTGAGTATACCATCACGGAGGAATGATAGCTGCCGTCAAATGAGGATAGATCTGCCTTTTGGGAAAAACCATTTATAGATACAACAAAATCCCATGGTGCTAATGGAGAAAAGCTTACAAGTTCAGCGCGGCTTTTGGCTGTTTTTGTGCTGCCACCTGCGCTTCCATCAATATCTATATAGATATTGATTACAGGATTTGAGAACCCGGCAGCTCCTGATAACGGATTTGAAAAACCCGCTAAGCAGAGATCCAGCTGCTGAAAAACCCGCAGGCTTGTCCATTTACCGTCTGTGACCGGCTTGTGAATAGTAAACTTTAGCAGATCAAGAGTTCCTTCTGTAGACCACTGTTCATATGCAGGATAGCTTAAGCTGCCATCTCCGTTGTCATCTCCGTAAGGGTCAATAAACTCTGCAGAAATATCTCCGCCTGTATATCTTTCATCAACCTTAAGCGGGAAGACTCTCTGAAGATAGCTTATAATAGATTCCTGATTTATGAAAAAGTACGGAATTGATGCAGCTGCAACTACTGCAAGCAGAACGGTGATAATATTACGGACCTTTTTCATTTGATACCTCCGCTAAGTGCCATCATTGCAAGCTTGATTGTACTGGGCGCAAAGCTAGAAGAAATTATAACGCTGAAAATAAATGCCGAGAATGGCAGAAGTATTGATGGAGAGAGTAGTATCATAAAGGGATTACTGCTTTCTTTTCTTGCCCTCTTCCTGTGATTGAAATCATATGAAATGGCTCCGGCCTGGCAGCTGTCTATGCATTCTCCACATTTTGTACAACTGCGAAGAGGGTGTCCTGTTTCTTTGTAACAAGCTTCTGTCATTGAGAGGGTGGGGCATATGCTTATACACTTTCCGCATTTCTTACATTTGTCTGTATCGATGCTGACACGGTAGATGCTTATGTAATCAACAATGCTCTGAAAGGCTCCGAATGGGCAAAATATTGAGCACTGGAACCTTTTTTTTGTAAGAAATGGCATTACAACGACCAGTCCAAAGAAGGCGCATATAAAAATTATAGTAGCAAGGTAGCTTTTAAAATCTGTTATCTCCGAGTACTCAGTTACCAGTTTGAAAGGACAAAACCATTCACAGTAGATTGACGATACAGTAACGCCTGACACCAGTACGAGGAACAGGAGCATCGCGTAATTAAAGGTTCTGAGCTGCTCTGGCGGCTTATCTATATTTAATCTTTTCTTTTTTGATAGTCTGGATGTCCCCTCTTCCCATCCCCCGTAGAAGCAGACCCATGAGCACCAGCCTCTTCCCAGAACTATTGAAGTAGCAAGCCAGATGGTCAGCATTGAGTAAATTGAAGCGTAATGCCCGCTGAGTCTGGCCGGAAAGATTATTGTTTTGCTTAGTGCTGCCTGGATTACCGTTATTGGAATAACAATGTGACAGAATGGTGTTTCTGTATTAACAATATCAGCTTCGCTCAGGCCCATACGTCCTCTTGTTTCAATAAGGTTTATAATAAAGGTTGGAAAGAACATCAGCGCAAAGCTTATAAAAAAGATTCTCCGGTATAAGGCTGTTCTTTTGGTAAAGAGCATAAGAGCATACAAGCAGCAAAGATAGAGCCCATATATCCATGAAGCTGCGGTAGCCAATCCATTGTGTGGATCAATCGTGAAGAAGTAGATTATCCACATCATAATAGCCATCGGAATTATTTTTACAATATATTCAATTAAGTTTGTCTTGTTTTTGGTAAGCATTTTATTCCTCTCCTCCTAAAATGAGCCCAGTATGCCCATGAAGATCAGGTAATACCCGCCAATAAGTATCATGGCTGTTCTTGAAATTATTCTGAGCGGCTTTATGACGCGGTTCAGATATCCTGCGCCAAATAATGGAAGAAACCAGACGCTTGTCCCAAGGAAGAATATAAAAAAGTACATTCCTCCAGAAATTGTAGACTGCTCTCCAAAAGCTCTGGCCGCTGCAGCGAAGAACGGAGGGCACAGGCTGAAGGCTGTAACTATACCAAGCACTGCGGCCGATATTTCCGGTTTATATATCTTTTTGTATACTGAGCAGAACTTGAGATGTGGAAAGCCGTAAAGAAGACCTGCTGCCAGAAGAATTATTCCAGCAACAGGATAAGATATACGTTTCAGTATTATAGCTGTATGAGGATTAAGGTAACTGACGGCAAAGGCTCCCAGTTGACCCAATATTATTCCAACTGTTACATAGCCGACTAATCTTCCTGCCATAAACAGCAGAATACTTCGAATTCTGCCAGCTTGACTTCTGTCCTCGGATAGTGAAAAGGGTAGTATTAAAGGCAGACAGGTTGTTACACAGTACAGTCCTGTTGAAAGCCCTGTAATAAACGCGCTAAACATAATTATTCTCCTTGTGTGTTTCCTTCTGCCACAGATGGCGGGTTAAATACGTGAAGCAATTGAACCTTGTATTTCAGTTGTTTCATTCTTCCAATTCCCATAGAATCTCATCAGCCTGCTTTGCTGCTGAGCTTTCAGGTGCTGTTTTTATAGCATCTTCAAGATGAGCGAAGGCTGCATCATAATCCTTGTCTATAAGGTCAAGTTTTCCCTTTGCCAAAGACAGGTATGCAATCTCACTTTTGGGACTTCCTTCCATCCTTTTTTCCATCCAGGCAATATCTTCTCTTACGAATTTTATTCTTGAAACTGGAGAGGTTTCTGTAACATCAAATGAATTAAAAATTCTAAGAAAACGCAGAGTGTCTGAATCAGGCATTAGATTTACTGCTTCGTCCAGCTTGTTAAGCCCCTTTGATAGCAGCCCAGTTGCGGATATAAAATTGCCAGCTTCAGAAGCTATTCCTGCCTTTATACTGATTGCGCTGCCAAGGTATCCCAGCGCAATGGGATTTTCTGTTTTTTCATAGGCTGCTTCAAGAACGTCTACCGCTTTAGCAGCTATTTCTGCATCTGTTCTTGATATATTATGCAAGCAGATACCGTAATAGATTTCATAGCATGGATTTTTTTTATCGAGTGCTGCAAGAAAATTATTCATATCTTTTTCACTCTCAATATTGGAGGCTTTGTTAAGAACCTTCCCGTCCGGTTGGTATTTTGCCTGCTCTGCTGAAAGCTGAAAAGCTGTAATGATAAATAAAACCATTAGAATTATTCCCTTGTTCTTCATTATTTTCTCTCCTAAAAAAACTTTGCGTTAGAGGCTCGCCATGGAAGGCGAGAGCCTTAGTTGTGTAGCAACTAAAAGGTGATAAAAAGTCATGGACGCCTTTTTTATCGTTCCTCCTATAATTTCGATATTTTAGTAATCACCAATTATTCTGAAACCCAATAAACTGGATCCTGCATTATTTGTGTTCAAATAGAGTTCTATTGTTGTGAATACTGGTGTTTTTAGTGCCAGGCGAAGTCCTGAGCCTGCCGAGTATATTATTGGCTGTAAGCCGCTTCCATAATTATTGATGCTTCCTGCCTCTCCAAAGATAAATACTTCAAGTTCTGTTTCCATTATTGAAAAGAGGGTAGTATCAAATATGCTTAGTGCGGCCTCAAGGCTTCCAAATACAGAGGTTTCTGTTGGCAGTACCCTTAAATATTGTTCAAGCAATGAAGAGTCTCTGTTTCCCCAAAGGTAGTGAAGTCCCCCTGTTTGAATTAAAGTAAAGAGTCCTATCTCTTCTGTGGCATTTACTTTTGCAAATATTGACGGTATAAAGGTCCCTTGCGTAAAGATCATTGGCCCTTTCAGCTTTATTTCGCTGGAAAAAAAACTTGTCCCTGGAATTGTAAGGTAAATAAAAGGTGTTATTGTGTAATCAAAGTCTGGAGTGCTGGATAGTTCAGGATAAAAATGAGTTTCTGTTTCAAAGCCAACACCTGTCAGTAAGTCAGGTGTTAAATATTTTCCAAAATCTGAGCCAGCTCTGAATTTATGATATTTTAAATCCGAACTTCTTAGTAGATGGTTCTTATAGTAGATATACGGGTTAAGATAAATACCATGGTTAAAGGCATTTCTTAAGACAAAATTAATACCTGCAAAGTTTGCCCCGGCAGTTATTCCCCATTCAGCACGTCTTCCGCCTGTAACCATGTTTCCAAGGTACCCATAGGCGTTTCCTCCGCCAAAGCGAAGAAAGAAGCCTGTCATAACCTTTACAACAATTGTTCGTTTTTGTGGATTCCTTTTTGGAGGAATTATATTAACTGAGGCGGTATAAAACAGCCCTGACTCATTGAGTCTTGTTTCAAATATTTTTACTTTTTTTTCGAGTTTCTGTTCAGAAATCTCTATTCCAGGTTTTAGCTCAGTAAATGAAAATACTGCCTTAGGAGAGATTCTCACGTCCTCTTTATCTTCCGGAAAGCTTTCGTCCCATGTATATCTTGCATTGTCTATCTCAAGTTTTATCCGACTTATTGTTACTTTATTGTTTTCTGCAAAAATACTGGCACTTGCAAGAATGGTTATAAGTATTACTGCTGCTGTTTTTTTCTGTAAAAACAAAATCTCTCTCCTTTTGGTCATTGATGCTGTCATTTTTACTCAATTTTTGATGTATTAAAATCGAGAACTCGGGTGATTATTATTTTTTGATGTAGTACTTTCGGGTGATTTTTTATTCGCTGGGAAGGTTTAATCCCCCACCCTGCTTTAGCAGGATTCTACATGCGGAATCTTCTATTTGGAAAGAGTATTTTTGTGTTGGGTAGAAAGCGGCGACCGTCTAAACCCATTCCTTGCAGAACCAACAACACTTCGGAGCTCTGCTGCGGAGTGGTTGATTTAAGAGATTTTTGTTGCTATTGGAGCCTCTTTCAAAACCCCGGTGGGGTTGTAAAGAGGCTTTGAAGAAATTTCAACAACATTAGATAATTATGTATAGCATAAAAAGTTGTTAAAATTTCTTCATTTACATTATGGTAGCTCTTTCAAAACTTCCTAAGTTTTGAAAGAGCCTCATTGGATATAATTTTTTCGTTAAAAATCTTCTGGCAGCAGTTTTAAGATTGATGATTTCTTTCCTTATATTATACTGGTATCAGTAGGAGAATAATTTATGAAGCAGAAGGGAAGTGATTATGTTGCTGAAAGCTGGAGTGAGCTTAGTGATATACTTTTTGCGGATTCATGGAATTCCCAGATTAGCCGTTACCGTTCGGATTTTGCCTATAGAGGAGTGGCTGATAAATCATATGGATTGGAAACAAGTTTTATAAGACTTTGTGGTAATAATAAGAATCTGGAATATCATCTTATTCGAAATTTTCAGAAGTATGCTCCCCTTGAAGATGTAAAGAGAGCCTCATCTATCTGGCATTGGATAACTTTGGCACAACATCATGGTCTTCCAACGCGTTTGCTTGACTGGACTTATTCTCCATTTGTTGCTTTGCATTTTGCTACTGTAGAAACTGATAAATACGATAAGGATGCTGCTATTTGGTGTGTTGATTATGTAGCTGTAAATAAAATGTTACCTCCTCCCCTCATTGATGTAATGAATGATGTTGGCTCCAACGCTTTTACTATAGGAATGCTTGACAGGGCTTTGGGAGGGGGAATTGATGATATAAAAGAATACGATAAACTCTCTTCTGATTTAGTATTGTTTTTTGAACCTCCTTCTATTGATGAGCGTATTGTTAACCAATTTGCCTTCTTTTCTGTAATGTCAGATCCTACACGAGATTTGAATAACTGGCTAGCTGATCATCCTCATTTGTTTAAACGAATTATTATTCCAAGTGAGCTTAAATGGGAGGTTCGTGATAAATTGGATCAGGCTAATATGACAGAGCGAGTTCTTTTTCCTGGGTTGGATGGTTTAACCCGCTGGCTTAGCCGGCATTATTTACCTAAAAATAATACTAATCTCTGATTTTTGGGTACAGCTTTAAGTTTGCCTATCAATCTTATCCTGCTTTTTAAATTATGTTATAATTAAATGGTGGAAATTACTCATTTGATTCTTTGGTTTATTGCCTATACTGCCGGTGTTGTCAGGTTATCAGTTGCTGTTTTGCTATTTATCAGGAACAGAGAACAGACTGACATAAAAAAGATTATTTTTCTGCTTTCTTTTGGAGGAGTAATCCTTTCTCTGTCAAATATGGAGCTTTTATATATTTTTGGTTCAGAAAATGCTAATTATGCTGGTCACATCGGCCTTTATTTTTCTGCTGCACTTGCTGGAGCGTTGCCAATATATGTTCATACTACGGTGGTTGAAGGACCAACTATCTATCGGGATATTCCTTTTGCCATAATAGGACTGGTCTTACTTATCCTCCAGATAATTTATCGTGAATCAACAATGCTTTTAGTTTTAATTGTAATGTCATGCTGTATTATCTATTCAATGATTTGTCTTTTAACTAAAAATAAGACTCCTGATTTGTTTGAGAAAAAGGTCAATAATATCCTTTCTTTTATAGTGATTATTCTCGTTATTTTAATGATATTTTTTGATATTCTTTTTCCCATCTCAAAGGGCTATATTTTTATTCCTATAGTCTATTTTTGGGTAAATGTCATGATGCTTCTTCCTGAAATTCCCCAATTTGCTAAACCTGAAAACCGTTTTGGTGAAAAAGATCTTGTTACTTCTATGGAAAATTTTGGCTTAACAAAACGTGAATGTGAGGTCGCTTTGCTTTTAGTTAAAGGCAAAAGTTATCAGGATATTGGTGATACCTTGTTTATTTCTCTTCAGACTGTAAAAACTCATGCCGCTCGGATATATAAAAAAACCGGGACAGGCAGTAAACTTGAACTCTTGGATAAAACAAAAAAATTATGATTTCTTTACATTTTGTAGTACCTTTTTAGTATCTTGTTTTTATACCGATAATGAAAACTGATGGATTTTATGAATAATATTCTTTTTAATCTACAAAAATTATGACCTCATTTAGAGGCTCGATTTTTATAGGAGAACAAATATGAGAGCGACAGTTTTAGTAATAGATAGTTTTGGCATTGGGGCTTTGCCTGATGCAGAAAAATATGGTGATACAGGTTCAAATACAGCCATGCATATATGTGATAATGTCATAGGCGGTGCTAACTGGCCTAACCTTCAGAAGTTGGGGCTTGGAAATGCTTCAATGCTTCTTGGTAATGCGTTAAAAGGATGTGCTCCTGTTGATGCCCCCCTGGCATCTTTTGGTGTGATGAAAGAAGCTTCTCCGGGGAAAGATACTACTACCGGGCATTGGGAGCTAGCAGGGATTATTCTTGATAAAGCATTTCCTGTTTTTCCGGCAGAATATCCGTCTTTTCCTCCAGAGCTTGTTGCTGATTTTGAAAAAGCTGTTGGTCGTAAGATAATTGGAAACAAAGCTGCTTCAGGTACAGTTATAATAGAAGAATTAGGCGCAGAACATATGAAAAGTGGTGATTTAATCTGTTATACTTCTGCAGATTCTGTTTTTCAAATTGCTGCTCATGAAGATATTGTTCCAATAGATGAGTTGTACAGCATTTGCGAAACAGCCAGAAAATTATGTGACCCATATATGGTGGGCCGAATAATAGCCAGACCCTTTGAGGGCCAGCCTGGTTCTTTTGTTCGAACCAGCCGCCGCCATGATTACAGCATTGCGCTTCCTGAAGATTCTGTATTGGATTATTTTAGATCAAATGGAATAAAAACCACTGCAGTTGGAAAGATTGGTGATATTTTTAACCAGCAGGGAATAGATAAAAGCTGGCCAGATAAGGGGAACCCTGCTTGTATTGAAAGAACTTTAAAGCTTTTATCAGAAACTCCAGCTAACGATGAGTTTATTTTTGTTAATTTGGTAGATACAGATATGATTTATGGACACCGTAGAGATATTCAGGGATATCATGATGCAGTTAAAAGAATTGATGATAGTTTGCCGCAAATAATAGATCTTATGACAGATGGTGATTTGCTCGTTATAACAGCAGATCATGGTTGTGACCCATCGTTCAAAGGCACAGATCACACAAGAGAACATGTTCCAATGCTTTATTATATAAAAGGAAAGGAAGGTTCTTCTCTTGGTGTAAGAGAAACTTTTACAGATTTACCTGCAAGTTTAACTTCATTTTTTGGTATTTCTCCATTTAAGACTGGAAATAGTTTCAATTAATAGTTTTAAGAGTTCTTTTGACCTTTTGGGGTTTGAAGAGCTTTGTACCTCGCCTTGCTTTTTTCAGTGCATATTGGCGAGGTTTTTAAATAGAAAGAAGCGTTTGATTCAGCTTGTATTACATGGAGGCTTGTATGAGATGTTCTAAAACAAAAAATGTTGTTTTCATATTATTTATGCTTATTGTTGCTTCAGGTTTTAAACTTTATGCAAGCGGAAATGTTGAAGTTCCGGAAATTCCTCCTGTAACATCAGGGACTCAGTATATTTCACCAAATGGTGACGGTGTTCAGGATTTGGCTACTTTGGACTTCAGTGTAAAAATATATGTAAAAAGTAAAGAGGGTTACGTTCCTGAATACGGAATAAAGATCTCGGATTCTTCTGGTAATGTTGTTTCTGAAATAACAAAAAAAGAAGAAAGTGATCTTTTCTGGCTTTTATGGATATTTAAAGGATATGAACAATTTACTTTAGATAAGGAAATAACATGGGATGGAACAGATCAAGATGGAAACTTGCTTTCTGATGGTGTTTATGGGGTAAGTGTCTGGGGCGAAGACGGTACCGAGCAGATTACAGAAGTCAAGGTTGACGATTTTGTAATTGATACAAAAAAACCGAAACTAAAAATAAAAGCGCCTGAGTCATTAGCTTTTTCTCCTAATAATGACGGCATAGGTGATGTTTTTATTTTACTTCAGTCAGATGGTTCTATCGAAAAAAAATGGAAGGCTGCTTTTAAAGACGGTAATGGTAATATCGTAAAAAATTATATTTGGGAAGATTCTGCCCCGGAAGATATTTTCTGGGATGGTACAAATGATGATGGATTGTCAGTTAAAGATGGACTTTATTCTTATGAAATAAGTTCTACAGATCAGGCTGGTAATAAATCTGAAGAGTACAAGATTGAAGGTATTGAAGTAAATGGAATGTCTCCTGAATTCAGTCTTGAAATGGAGTCGCCTGCTTTTTCTCCAAATGACGATGGTGTAAAAGATCAGCTTATTATTACTCCAATTTATCAACAACCGGAAAAAATAGTTAAATGGAGTTGGTCGATAGCAAACTCAAGCAGTGTTTTACTTAACAGGTCCGGAGATTCTTCTGAGGAGCTTCCTTCTACTGTTGTTTTTGATGGTCACAATGATTCTGGTTTTCCTTTTTATCCCGGTAAATACCTTTTTTCTATGTCAGTAGAATACGAAAACTCTTGGAGGTCTGTTGCGGAACAAGATATTGTTATAGATATAGCTTCTCCTCGTGTTGAAGTAGCAGCTGATAAATATTCCTTTTCTCCAAATGGTGATGGATTAGGCGATAGTGTTTCAATAACTTTTAAATCTAACGAAGCCGTTACATGGGAAGGGAAAATAATTGATATGACTGGAGAACTTGTTCTTGATACTGATTACACAAAAGTCTCATCAAAAATTATTTGGGATGGAACTAATAGCAAACATGTTGATGTTCCTGATGGAGAGTATCTTGTTCTTGGAGTTTTTTCTGATTTGGCAGGTAATGTAACTTATGCTGAACCTTTTACATTAAAAATAGACCGACGGCCTGTTGATACAGAGATCATTGTTCCTTCAGGATTTTCACCAAATGGTGATGGGTTTGAAGATACTTTAAATGTAAAGATAAACTCTGAACTTTATGAAGATGTCAAAACTTGGACTTTTAATATAATAGATGATACTGGTGAAATTTTAAAATCATTTAGTGGAAAAGATACTCTTCCAAAAGAACTAAGCTGGGATGGTGTAGTTACTCAGCAAGGAAATGTAGCTCCAGCTTTAGACGGTGTTTATCAGGCTATTTTATATGTGGATTATGAAAAAGGTGATTTTGTTAAAACACAGTCAGATTTTTTTGCTATTGATAAAAAAGCTCCTGAAATAAATTTAGTTGTAAAATCTAATCCCTTTACTCAAACCGATGAAGGCCTTGAAGGTGAGGTCTTTATTTCTGTTAATGTAGAAGAAGACCGAGCTGTAAGAGGTTGGATGCTTGATATCTTTGATGAAGAAGGAAAAAATGTAAGGACCTTTGCAGGAGAAGGAAATCCCAGCGGAAATATTACATGGAATACTGCAGATGGTGAAAACTCGCTTGCTGATGGACATAATTATACAATCAAACTGAGAGTTACAGATGAGGCTGGTAATAGTTCTGAGCTAAAAGAGGTCATACCCCTTGATGTAATGCTGGTTAAAAAGAATGGTAAATATTTTCTGACAGTACCGAATGTAATCTTCGGCGCTTATAAATATGCTCTTGATTCTGCCGGTCCAGCGCAGGAAAAGGCTAATTATCAATCTCTTAAACATATTGTAACTCTTGCCGACAGGTATCCTTCTTATAACTTGGAATTAGAAGCTCATGCTCTCGATATTTATTTAGGAAGTGACAGGCAAGATGAAGAAGAGTCCGTTCTTGGGCCGCTTACAGAAAATCGTGCAAAGGAAGTTAAAAAGGCTCTTGTTGAAATGGGAATGGCTCCTGAAAGGATTACAATAGAATCTTTTGGAGGATTGCAGCCTATGGTTTCAATTACAGACAGAAGTATAAGATGGAAAAACCGAAGAGTAGAATTTGCTGTGACTGGTCTGGAATAAAAGAATCGTTTAATGATAAGTTAAATTTTTATGAAATCATATACGCAATTTTTTGAGAGGTAATTAGTGGAAAAAGATAGAACAACAGGTGTCTTTCTTGCATTTTTTTCATATCTTATTTGGGGGCTGACGCCCATCTACTGGAAGCTTTTTTCGACTGCCGGCTCATTTGAACTTCTGTGTCATAGAATTATCTGGGCATTTTTTATCTCTGTTGCTATGATTTTTATAGGCAGAGAGCAGCGTAACTTTATTGTTACTTTAAAAGATAAAAAATCTATATTTTGGATAGTTTTTAGAACTGTTCTTCTTGCTGTTAACTGGTATGTTTATTTATGGGCAATGGGGCATGGACGAGTTCTTGAGGCAAGTCTTGGTTATTATTTAAATCCACTGGTTAGTATTTTTCTTGGAGTAATTTTTCTAAATGAGAGGCTTAGTAAATTAGGTTGGTTTGCTGTTGCATTTGCAGCTGCAGGTGTTGCCGCAAAGACATTTCTTGTTGGACATTTTCCTGTTGTTTCTGTTGCTCTGGCATTCAGCTTTGGTCTTTATGGGCTTTTAAAAAAGAAAAGTTCAGAGAGAAGTATTGTTGGAATGACAATGGAAGCAATGTTTATGTTTCCTTTTGCTCTTTTCTATTTTTTCAAAATTGAATCAAACGGAACTGGAACTTTTATTGCTTCAAATATGCAAATGAAACTCCTTTTTGTTACAACCGGTATAATTACGGTTTTGCCCCTTACCTTATTTGCCAAGGGGGTTAAATCAATTCCGCTCACCTGGATAGGATTTTTACAGTTTATAGCTCCTACATTAATGCTTTTTTCTGGTTTGTTTCTTTATAAAGAGAACTTTTCTGTATATGAATTATCGGGATTCGTTCTTGTTTGGTTAGGTATTTTCCTGTTTTTGATTTCTGCGTTAAAAAAGAAGAAGACTTAATGTCTTCTAAATGCTATTATACTTAAAATATTAGAATTAAACTATTATAGTCAGTTATAATGAGGAGCGCATATGCCAGCAATCCTGGGCGGAAACGTCGTTCTCGAAATGAGAAACATTGTAAAGCAATTTCCAAAAGTACTAGCAAATAATAATATTAATATTAAATTGCATGAGGGCGAAATCCTCTCACTGTTGGGTGAAAATGGAGCTGGAAAATCGACATTAATGAATGTCCTTTACGGTTTGTATAAGCCAACATCAGGAGAAATCTTACTTAATGGAGAATCTGTAGTTTTCTCTTCTCCAAAAGACGCTATTTCAAGAGGTTTGGGTATGGTTCATCAGCATTTTATGCTGGTTGATACTCTTACGGTAACAGAAAACATTATTCTTGGAAGTGAACCCGGAAGAGGCGGTTTAATAAATTACAAAACTGCCAGAGCTGAAGTTAAAAAACTTTCAGACCAATATGGTCTTAAGGTTGATCCTGATGAGATTGTTGAAAATCTTTCAGTTGGTCTTCAGCAAAGGGTTGAGATTTTAAAAGCTCTGTACAGAAAAGCAAGAATTCTTATTCTTGATGAGCCAACAGCAGTTCTAACTCCACAGGAAGTAGATGAATTATTTCAAGTTGTAAAAGCTCTTGTCGCTTCCGGTGTTTCTGTAATAATAATTACCCACAAACTTGAAGAAGTTAAAGAAATATCGGACAGATCTTACATCCTTCGTCGTGGCGAAATCTCTGGTGAGTGTAATACCGCGGATGTTAGCAAAGCCGAGCTTGCTAACATGATGGTTGGCCGTGATGTTGTTTTGTCTGTTAACAAAGACGCAAAAACAATAACTTCTGAACCCGTAATAAAGATAAAAGATCTTTGTGTAAAAGATGATAAAGAACTTTTTGCAGTTAACAACTTGAATCTTGAAATAAGTCCAGGCGAGATCGTTGGAATCGCAGGTGTTGATGGCAATGGCCAGTCTGAACTTGCCGAGGCTATTAGAAGTCTGCGCCCTGTAGATTCTGGAATCATTGAGTTTAATGGTGAGAATATAACCGATCTTTCTACAAAAGAACTTATTAAGAGAAAAATGGGTTATGTTCCTGCGGATCGACACAGATTTGGCCTTGTTCTTCCTATGACTGTGGCTGAAAATTCTGTTCTTGGTTATCATAACAGGCCTCCAGCTGTAAGATCTCAAAGAGGTGTAGCAATGGATCTCAAAGAGATTGATGCTATTTCTACCAAGCTTGTTGAAGAGTATGATATAAGGACTCCTGGGGTTAGTGTTCCTGCCGGAAATCTTTCAGGAGGAAATCAACAAAAGATAATTCTTGCAAGGGAGTTTTCCAGAGAGCCTGAGTTTCTTCTTGTTTCTCAGCCGACCAGAGGTCTGGATGTTGGCGCTATTGAATATATACATAAGCAAATACTCGCTATGAGAGAGAAAGGTGTTGCCATTTTACTTATTTCTATGGAACTTGAAGAATTATTTTCTTTATCTGACAGGATTGAAGTAATGTTTGAAG
The DNA here is from genome assembly GCA_028527945.1 of Spirochaetaceae bacterium. Lineage (GTDB taxonomy): Bacteria > Spirochaetota > Spirochaetia > UBA9216 > UBA9216 > Thalassospirochaeta. Next base: position 2,347 of record JAQQAK010000449.1, on the reverse strand, counting down.
GTAAACTGGTGAAATCTTTTAAACCGGAAGAGACTGATGAAAAAGAAGTCGGGCTATATATGACTGGCGGAAATGGAGGATCAACTGATGCAGAATAGTACTCTTCAGAAAATTATATTAGTTATAATGTTGATTGCCGGGATTGCTGGAGTTGTTCTATATTCAGCTTCATATTTTTTTGGATTATTTTTTATTATAGCAGCTTTATTTTTATTTTATTTTTATAAAAGAGTTGCTGAAGGTTCTGAATCCGCGAATAGTTGGGCTGCGGGATTTGCCAAGACATTGTACATTCCTGCTATAGGAATTGCTGTTGCAATAATTATTGGTGCTATAATAATGTTGATAACAGGTTATAACCCAATTGTAGCCTACAAAGCATTGTTTTACGGTGGTTTTGTAAAGAATTGGCATATATCAATTTTAAATGCTGTTCCTCTTATTTTTACAGGTTTGTCTGTTGCTTTTGCTTTTCAAGCCGGACTTTTCAATATTGGTGCTGAAGGACAGTTCTATATAGGTTCAATGGTTGCCACATGGTTAGGGCTTAAACTGGGCACCCCTCAGGTTTTGTCCATTATTCTTATTTTTCTTATCGCAGGAATTGCTGCCGCCGCCTACAATATTATTCCGGCTGCTTTAAAAGTTAAAACAGGAGCGCATGAAGTTATAACAACAATGATGCTGGCTCATACTGCCAAATATCTTTCTCCTATATTTATAAGAGGAAATGGTGGAGATCCTGCTATATCAAAACATGCTTATGTTACAGATGATGTTCTGAAAAACACTTTTCTACCAACTTTTAAACAATTTTTACCAGAAGCCAATTACCGACTGCACATAGGTATTCTTATTGCAATTGTTGTTGCGATCATTGTCTACTATATTCTTTACTATACAAAGATTGGTTACGAAGTCCGTGCTGTAGGTCAAAATCCTAATGCTGCAAGGGCTCAAGGAATTTCTATAGGCAAGAATATAATGATAGCTCTTTTGTTTGCCGGACTTCTTTCTGGATTTGCTGGTGTAAATCAGGTTCTTGGTCTTGATCATCGAATGTATCAAAATCTTAATGCCGGATATGGGTGGAATGGTATTTCTGTTGCAATTTTGGCGTCAAACAATCCTATAGGTGTTATTTTTACATCGCTTTTATGGGGAGCTCTTGATGCTGGAGGGCAGTACATGAACCGAACCACTCAGATACCGAACTCTATTGTTGAAATTATTAAAGGTGTAATACTCTTTCTGATTGTTGCGAGATATATCTATTCTTTTATTGGTTTAAAGATAAAAAAACGTAAAACAAAAGCAGTTGAAGTAAAGGAGGCCGCATAATGGGTATACTTGGTCAGATTTTTAATACAGAATTGCTTGTTGCCACAATTAGGCTTTCAACTCCTATTACTCTGGCGGCAATTGGTGCAACAATTTGTGAGCGTTCCGGTATTGTTAATATTGCAATGGAAGGAATGATTATAATTGGTGCTTTTACTGGTATTGTTGGAACAATGTTAACAGGCAGTCCATGGCTTGGACTTCTTTTGGCTGTTGCAATAAGTGGTCTTTTTTCACTAATTCATGCATTTGCTACAGTAAGCCTTCATCTTGAACATGTTGTTTCTGGTGCCGTATTGAATATTTTGGCATTTGGAATAGTTAGATATCTTATGGTGGTTTTCTTTGGCCATCCCGGAACAACTGATCCTATTAAGCATTCACTAAAAGATTTTCAGTTTGCAATACCTGGGCTGTCAAAAATACCGGTTCTTGGACCTGTCTTTTTTGATCAGACCCCTATAGTTTATTTCAGTTTTATTCTGATAATATTTTTTACTTTCTTCTTAAAACGCACAAAGCTTGGGCTTCATATAAAGGCTGCAGGTGAGCACCCTCTTGCATTGGAGACTATTGGTGTATCTGTATATAAAATGCGTTATATAGGTGTTTTTATTTCAGGAATGCTTGCTGGTCTTGCAGGGGCTTATCTTTCTATTGAGAATGCAGTTTCTTTTACTGAAGGAATGAGTAGCGGACGTGGATTTATTGCAATGGCCGCCATGATTTCAGGAGGATGGACTCCTATTGGTTCATTTATTGCAGCATTGTTCTTTGGATTTATTGACGCGCTTCAGGTTCGACTTCAAATTGTTCTTGATTTAAGTATTCCGAGCGAGTTATTTATAATTCTGCCATATGTCTTGACTGTTGTCGCTGTTGCTGGTCTTGTAAAACATTCAAGACCACCTAAGGCTGATGGTGTAGATTTTATGATAGAACGTAATGATTAAGGTTAGTTTTTTACTGATAGGGTTTAAGAGTCTTTGAATAATAAAATTTATTG
>JAQQAK010000448.1 GCA_028527945.1 Spirochaetaceae bacterium | reverse complement strand
TTATTTCAATACTGTTGCAAGACTGGTGCTCCAATTTATTCAGAGGCATGTTTTGGTAATTCGACACCAAGTTTTTGTTCTAAACAATGTTTGATCATGTAAACACAGCCCTCAATTCCCAATGTTGAACTATTTAGAGTGAGATCATAGTTTACTGGATTTGTCCAATAATTACAGATGGTATATACTTCGTAATAATCAGCTCTATATTTGTCGGTACGGGTAATCATGTCATCAGAACTGATAGGCTATTTCTTTCAGAAGTCCGATATATCGAAAAGTTGTACATGAAAAACTAAAAAACCCCGGAGTGAATCCGGGGCATTTTACTATAGGAACCCTACTCGCCAAGCAGGTTTTTTGTTTTATACAAGAGGCTGAGAAACTCGGCGCGGTATCCGTATTTGTCTTCGCCGAGAGCGCCCTTTGCCAGACTTATGGCATTGCCTATTTCGGCATCTCCACTGTACTTTGACTGCCGAAGCAGCATGCCCCATTCGGTAACGGCCGAAGCGAATCTGAAGTTTTCAGACTCAGAACCGGCAGCTGTAACCTTACTACCTATTGGAGATTCAATCAGCTTGCTCTCATCCTCATCCGGTTCCTTGTAGCGGAACTTGATGTAGCCAAGCTCTCCGCTTGAGGCAGCTTTACTATTCTGAGAGACATCCTGGTAGCGGAGGCTGTCCTGTTCGTCTGATGCGGCTCCGGAAGCGGCAGGAATAATCTCATAAAGGGCTGTTACGGTATGGCCGGCGCCAATCTCTCCGGCATCCTTTTTATCGTTATCAAAATCCTGAGCCTCCATAACACGGTTTTCATAGCCAATCAGCCGGTAGGAGTCAACCTCAGCCGGATTAAACTCAATTTGAATTTTTACATCCTTGGCTATAGTCAGCAGGGTGCTGCCAAGCCCCTCGACAAAGACCTTTCTGGCCTCGTTAAGGTTATCGATATAGGCGTAGGTTCCATTACCCTTGTCGGCAAGGCTTTCCATTCTTGAATCCTTGTAGTTTCCCATTCCAAAGCCGAGGACGGTAAGAAAGATTCCCTGATTTCGGCGTTCTTCGATCATACGGGTTAACTCGGCCTCTGAGCTTTGACCAACATTAAAGTCACCGTCCGTGGCAAGGATAACCCGGTTGTTTCCCCTTTCAAAGAGGTTTTCAGCAGCCGTCTTGTAGGCAAGATCAATTCCCTCGCCTCCGGCAGTTGAACCACCTGCATCAAGGCTGTCTATCGCGCCAAGGATTTCTTCGGTCTTGTTTCCTGCTGTAGGCGGAAGAACAAGCCCCGCGGAACCTGCGTACGCGACAATAGAAACCCGGTCTTTTTTTCTGAGGTTCTTTACAAGAAGAGCCATGGATTTCTTTAAAAGCGGCAGCTTGCTTTCATCCATCATGGAGCCCGAAGAATCTATTAAAAATACAAGATTTGTTTGGGGAATTTCTTTTGCCTGAACCTCGTATCCCTTGAGTCCGACCTGAAGCAGGAGGTGCTCATTATTCCATGGACAGTGCGCAAGCTCTGTATTGAAGCTGAAGGGCTGCCCCTTCTTCGGCTGAGGGTAATCATAATCAAAATAATTTATAAGCTCTTCAATACGCACCGCGTCAGGATTAGGAAGGCTGCCTCCAGTTATAAAGCGCCTGACATTAGAATAGGATGCGGTATCCACATCAATAGACAGCGTGGAAAGGGGCTTGGCTGAGGCCTTGAAGAAATCATTCTCATAAATTCTGCTGTATTCTTCTGTATTAAAATCCTCTGAAGGTGGTATAATATATCCAACTGGATCATCCGCGTCTGGCACAATAAGATTATTAACAGACAGCTTCTTCATTACCCTCGCCCTTGGCTCCGGCGCGGAAGCAGTTGCTTCTTCAGTTGTCACAAGGGGCATAATTTCTTTTTCCATTATATCCTGTTCAACCACGGCCTCATCAAGCAGAGCCAAATCAGCAGACTCATTGCTCTCCATCTTGCTGAACGAATTACGCGTGGACGGATTAATAGCAAAGCTTAAAACAACTATCAGAACAGCTGCAATACCGGCCGCGCCAACAATAGCCTTTCGGTGGGTTACAAAAAATCCGGGCCGGACCTTCTTTTTTTCCATTTTTTCAAGAAGCTCTGCTTTAAGTCTTTCTTTAAAAACCTTATCAGGCTCGGATTCCGGCCTTGTTTTTATCAGCTTTTCTATCATCTTTTTCAATACGGCCTCCTCGCTTCTCAGAGCGGGATCAAACAGGTAAAGCTCTTTCAGTATTTCATCAATGTTCATTTTTCCTTCCTCAGATCAGGGTGTTTTTCAGAATAACAAGCAGAAGAAGCACTGAAAAAGGCGCGGAATCTTTTAGCTGTACCAAAGTTCGGCCAAAGCTCATTTTACAGGCAGACTCGGTTTTACCAGTCAGTTCGGCTATTTCTGCAAAGGTAAACTCATCCCAGATTCTAAGAAGAACAATTTCACGCTTTTCAGCCGGAAGCTCTTCAAAGACAGGCCTCAGTTTTTCCCAGTAAATTCGGTTGTGGGTATCAATTGTGTGATCTTCTTCCGAGGCAAGATCCCATACACCGGAGACGATCTCATAACGGCTATTTTTACGGTACTCATCTTTTATGCAGTTGAGGGCAATACGGTAAAGCCAGCTGTTAAAGCTGCCGCGCTCGGGCTTGAAACTGTTCAGCTTATCCAGTGCCTTAAGAAAGGTTTTTGAACAGAGGTCCTCTGCCGTTTCCCGGCCCAGAGTTCTGTAATAGATATACCGGTATATCCTGTCAAAATACAATTCGTAAAGCTGCCCAAAGGCCTTGGTGTCGCCGGAGGCCGCAAGTACAGCAAGCTCCTGTGTTGAATCCGTCATTTTCATCTTCCTTGCTTCATTATTCAATAGATACTACGAGCCTGCAAGAAAATAGTAACATAAAAAAATCAACCACTCCGGAGCAGAGCTCCGAAGTATGGTTGGTTCTGCAAGGAATGGGTTTAGACGGTCAGGTTTCATACCCAACACAAAAATACTCTTTCCAAATAGAAGATTCCGCATGTAGAATCCTGCTAAAGCCGGGCGGGGTATTAAACCTTCCCGGCGAATAAAAAAGTTACGGGATTCTATTCAACCTTTAATGCCGATCCGGAAGATACAAGCGCCGCGGTATCAAGTCCGTTATCTGACAAAACCTTCTTGCCATTTATATACACATACTCTATTCCGAAGGCCTTTGACTGATCGGGTTTGCCATCTTTTAATTCTTTCTCATTGAACACGGTAAGATCGGCATAGAAGCCCTCTTTAACATAGCCGCGGTCTTTCAGGCGAAAGCGGTCTGCTACTCCTCCTGTCATCTTGCGTATTGTTCGGGGCATGCTGTCGCCGCTGCCGGCCAGAGATAGATGCAGGAACTTTGGAAAACAATCATAGATTGCCGGATTCTGTATCCCATGTTCTTCCACCCAGGCATCTGTCATGTATAGGCAGTGATCATCCTTGGAGAGTTCGCTTATAATCTGATTGGTACTGTATGGCCCCATATTTACGCGTCCCTTGTAATTGCTGTACTCGCATAGCTTGAGATAGGTCTTTAAATCAGAGTTTCCCTCTTCAAGGGCAATCTCGTGTACAGTTTTGCCCTCAAACCTTTCGTATCCCTTTCCGATGTAGGCAATCTGGATGTCAGCAAAACCAAAACCAAGGAGTTTGCTGGTCGCGTTTATCAGCACCTTCAGTTTGGCAATATTTGAGGCCTTATTTTTTTCCTTTGCGGATAGCGACTGGTACCATGCCGGAAGGATTACGGTTATAACTGATACACCAAGGGTCTCGCTGTATATATCAAACATGGCATCAACACCATTCTCTCTCATGCCATGGAGGATGCTGACGGCTTCGTCCTTGCATTTGAATGATTTTCTTCCAACAAATATGGCATGTGAATATTGCAGCTTCATTTTCTTTCCCCGGCTTACCTCAACAAGTTCATCAAGCGCCCGCAGAAGATGAGGCCTGCCGAACAGGCTTTTATATGACATTGAGACGGCCGACTGAGCTCGTGGGTGAACGGTAAGTGGTTTATCATACTTTTCACAGAGAGAGGCAACCTTCTTAAGCTCGCTTGTATCAGCATACAGTCCCGGCTCATACATCAGTCCCAAAGACACCCCGCACGCGCCCTCTTCCAGGTTCTGTTCGATTAATGCCAGCATCTGCTCTTCCTCTTCCCTGGAGAGGGGCCTGTTTTCAAAGCCGCTTACTCCGGCCCGGACAGAACAATGTCCAACCAGAACGGCAATGTTACAGGGGCAGTTGTTGTTTACTGCATCAAGATACTCCCGGGCAGAGCCGTATCTTCCGGTAGTATTATCAAAGAAGAATAATCCGCCGCCAAGCTTGTCTATGTGGGGACTTCCCTCGGGGAATCCAATGGCCGAAAGACCGCAGTTTCCGGTAACAAAGGATGTTATACCCTGTCGTACAAAGGTTTCAAAATATTTAAGAGGCTCTTTCTTTATCGCGAACCAGTCATTATGTGAATGCGCGTCAATAAATCCTGAAGAGAGCGAAAGACCATCCAGTTCAATAGTCTCATCAACATCAATGGTTTCGGATTCCGGCACACTCCCAACTGCCGTAATCCGGTCATCTGTAACAAGAACATCCCCTAAAAATGGAGCGCCTCCGGAACCGTCGTATATTAAGCCGTTTTTTAACCATGTTTTCATAATTGTTTCTCCAAATCAGCAGATTAAACGCTTAAAACCTCTTTAAAGATAATGCTTTGTGATTTTCTTGCTTCACGGATAGGGTATAGAACATAGGCATGATTCATTTTGGGGTATTGATAATAGTTAAGCTTTTTATTTCTTTCCGCCGCGAGATTTTTAAACTTTATAGAATCCGGCAGAAAGAGTTCATCCTCACCAACAAAGAGCGTCATTTCCGGAAGCTTGTCTATGTTTCCAAAGATGGGGCTTACGAGGTAATTATCCGTTCGAAGATCTCCGGCCCATGCCAGCCCCATATTCAACAGCCCCCGGAAAGATAGTGTCGGATCCTTTGATTCCATCGCGTCTATATCCGGGTGAAGCATTGTCGCGTCCAGCCAGGGTGATATCATAATCAGCCTCGAGGGAAGGGGGTGGTTGTGTTCTGCCAAGTATTCGGCGAAGGCCAGAAGGAGGCCGCCTCCGGCTGAATCTCCCATAAAGATGAGCTTCCCGGAATTGTATTCATTAAGTGTTTTGAGGTAAAAGTTAGAAAGCCATTCTATGGTCTCGCGGCATTTATGCTCCGGAGCCTTTTTATATATTGGCACCGTAACCGTGCAGTCAGTGGCCTTTACCAACTTTTTTATAAACTGCCAATGCGGGAGTACGGGCTGCTCAATATAGCCGCCGCCGTGGAGATAAAAAACGTTCGTTTGTTTGCTATCCTTTTTATTGATAAAGAATGTTTCAACACCGTTTATAATCTCCTTTTTGCATGGCATGTCAAACCTCGCGCCAGATGGGATTGTAACGGGCTTGCGGTTTTCTTCTTCTCTGCGGGCAAGATATTTTTTGAATGATTCATCACCTGTAATCATCTTTTTGTAGCCGTTGAGCCTGAAATAGATATTTGCAACAATGCTTAAAAAACTGCGCATCTTATATTCTCCTTGTAAGGGCAGTATGGGTGTTCTTTTATTCGCAGGGAGGGTTTAAAACCTCGCCCTACTTTAGCAGGATTCTACATGCGGATTCTTATATTACGAAGACCTGTATGTGTGTTGGGTATTAAACCCGACCGTCTAAACCCATTCCTTGCAGAACCAACTATACCTCGGAGCTTTGCTCCGGGGTGGTTGATTCAATTTAGCAAAAGGAGAATGCCAGGATTTACAAATATTTAATCTTTTTATAAAATATTTAATATGTACAGTGAGTATTACGAATACGTGTTCAATAACCGGATTAGTGGATTCAAGCACCCTACGCGTGACAATATAATAGCCCTTTTTTATGAATTGCAGCGAAACCCCGGTGCCGTAAACAATCTCGCGGCCTTCTATTTTTCAAAGCTGGATGGAGAACAGGGAATTCTTTCTGACAATCGGATTACAGACCTTCATTACCTTCTGATGAACTGCTGTTTCTTCTTCTGCGAATTCCTTATTGACGGCGGGGTTGATGCCGAACTTGTAAACAACAGCACAGATTATTTTGTAAACCGAATCCAGCATGTTGAGACCGAAAAACAAATGCAGGATCTTGTTAACGATATAGCAGAAGCCAGTCTCTGGCTGTACAAAAAAAGGGATGATAAGCCATACGGAGCGGTAATCCGTCGCAGTATAAACTATATAAGCCAGCAGCTATATTCCAATGTCAATCTTGAAAGTGTCGCGGCCTACATTGGGGTAACGCCTCAATACCTGACCAGCCGGTTCAAGCGCGAAACAGGAAAGACTCTCTACTGTTATATCGAGGACAAAAAAAACGATGAGGCAAAAATCATGCTGGCGCATACCAGCAAGCCTGTTACTATCATAGCCAATGCCCTTGGATTTAGCAGCACCGCACATTTCTCAGCGGCCTTTAAAAAGCGTGTGGGATGCACCCCATCAGAATACCGCAGCAAGCGGGTTCCCGATAAAAGCAGATTCAGATTATAAAAGGACAGAGCCAAGCTTCTTGTGCGTTTTATCTTGTTGAAGGCAGGTTTTGATTCTGGTATAGTTTAGCTGAGGTAAACATTGGGAAAGAAGAAAGATCCAAACGCCGGAAGTCTCAGGATCGGAGACCACTGGAACGCTATAACAATAATCGCGTATTCGCAGAATAATCCTCTTAAGGCTATTGCCGAGTTTGTAGAAAACAGCATAGACGCAAAGGCAAGGCACATAAAGATAATCAGAGGCAAAAACAAGGGCCAACACTACATCAAGATAATTGATGATGGGAACGGAATAAACGATTTCAAGTATGTTGCTACCCATATTGGAGATTCTATCAAGCGCAAACTCAAGAAGCAGGGCGCGTCAGGTCTACAGGGCGAGTTTGGTATTGGCCTCCTCAGTTTCTGGACAGTCGGCGAGGCGTTGATGCTTACATCTACCGGAAGCGAAGGGATTACGCGGCGGCTCAAGCTTGTAAAGGACAACCCCGGCTACAAGATAACCGAGGTAAATCAGCTCTTTGAAAGCACTACAGGCACAGAGCTTGTAATATCGCCGCTTCTGTCAGGAATAAGGCAGCTGCACGGCGAGAAGATTCAGAATTATCTGGCTTCTGAGCTTAGAGATCGAATAACCAAAAGCGGCGCGGAAATAAGAATTATTGACAAGAGCGCCAGAAAGGAGCTTCTTGTTGAGCCTCGTAAATTTGAGGGACAGCTGATTCACAACCTGCCGGAATGCGCTAATCCTCATGGAGACATCTACTGCGAGCTGTATGTTAATGATCCGTCACCGGAAAACAAGATAGGCCTCTACAAGCATGGGACCCGGGTAATCCCGGATATAACAACTCTTGAAGCCTTTTCAAGGCCACCATGGAAATCTGATCTGATAGAGGGAATTATTGACGTCTCATTCTTGCAGCTTACTCCCGGAACCAGGGACGGTATTATACTTGATGAAGTCTATGAAAGCCTTACCGTATCGCTTGATGCTTTAACAGAAACCCTGACAACTATTGTTGAAGAGTACAAGCGGGCGGAAGAAGAAACGGCAAGCAAGAGCATTCTGAAAAAGATTAGCCGCGCGATGAAAGAGGCGCTGCTCTTTCTTCCCGTCGAAGAATACGGCTGGCTTGAACTGAAGGGAAAGATAAAGCCCAAGGTAGTAAGAAGCCTGACCGGGACACTGCCAAATGACGGGAATAATAGCGGGGGCTCGGAGGAACCTGAAAATGTCTCTTTGGAAAATGGCAATAATGAATCAGACAGTATAATTATGCCGGAGATTATTCCTGAAAAACCCGGTGATAAAAGCTTCTTTGATTTTCCAGGCCCCCTTCATTCCGCGATAATTTCTCCCGCATCCACCGTGCTGTCTGTCAGCAAATCGAAATCATTTCAGTTAAAAGCCCGTGATAAAAAGCGCACGCCGGTTGAAGACGGGATAAGTGTCCGGTGGGAACAGAAGGGAAGTCTTGGCAAGCTGTCTTCAGAGACAGGCGAGTTTATTGAGTTTACAGCGGGAGAAGAACCCGGCGTTGAAGAGCTCAAGGCCTTTGTTACAGAAAATGATTTAACCATAGAGTGTACAGCGGTTATCACAATTACGGGTGAGCTCTTTGGAGAAGAAGGTGGCAGTGAAGACGGTCATAAAAGCAAAAAGGGGCTTCCGGGTTATACCTTCAGACACTGTCCCGGCGAGCTCTGGCGAAGCCGTTATGATTCGGAACGAAGAATTATTGTAATTAACAACGGTCATGCTGACTTTCTCTTCGCGGCCAAGAGCAACCCGCGAAAGCTCAGGTACATCACAAAGCTTTACGCGAAGGAACTGGTGCTTGTGAACTTTCCTGAGGCAGACAAGGACAAACTCCTTGAGCGGATGATTGAGCTTCAGTTGTATACCGAAGAAAATTTGTAGACTCATCTCTGACGGATTCGATCCTCCCTCTAAAGATTTACAATCTTGACAACTGCGTCATTTGTCGTTACATTTATAGACAGATGACAGGAGTTCGCTTATGAATACGATTCAAATGGAAAATATGCTTGGCGGGTATGATGTAATTGGCCATAAAATTGCTACAGAAATGGATTTATTTGAAATAAGCAAGGAAGGTCTCCCCAAAAGCGCTTTGTTAAGCTTTTCTCAAAGTGTGGATATGTCAGTAAAATCTTTAACAGGCATATTAAACATTACTGAAAGAACACTTCAGCGTAAAAAAGATTTGGATTTACTAAACGAAAATGTATCTGAGCACATCCTTCAATTAGCAGAGGTCTATTCTCGCGGGAAAGAGGTTCTGGGAAATTTGGATGATTTCAAAATATGGGCAGACACTCCCAACAAGGCTCTTGGAGATAAAAGGCCCTTTGATTTGCTGTCATCAAGATATGGTGTTCAAATGGTTCTGGATGAACTTGGCAGAATTGAATACGGCATTATTTCCTGATGGATGTATACAGAATAGCAAAAAAGGCATTTGTAAACGATCTATCCGGTGAAGGCGCAAGATTATATGGAGGCCGTTGGAATAAAAAGGGAACAAGCCTTTTGTATACAGCAGAAAACAGATCCCTTGCGACAGTAGAATATTTGGTACACATACCATTGTCTATAGTACCCAATGATATCTATATAGCAAGCATTAACCTACCGGAAAAAATTAGAATTCATACTGTGGAAGAAAATGAACTGCCTTCAAACTGGACCGAATACCCTTCCCCCTTTCAGCTTTCACAAATCATAGAAAAACTTATAGAAGAAAAAAATCCTTTAGCAATAAGGGTTCCATCGGTTATAGTAAGAGGTGAATGGAACATCCTTGTAAATCCAACCCATCAGGATTTTAATCAAATCAAAATTACAAACATTAGAGAATGCTTTTTCGATAAGAGATTACTACGAAAATAAAGCACCATTACATTATTGACAAAATAACCCTGTCATTGTTAGTATGAGCCTACTAATCGATTTCAGGAGTTTTTCGGAAAAAATGAGGATATAGAGCGGATTTTCACAAAATACAATACAGGAAACTCTATTGTGAAGGTCTGCAATCTCTATTTTTTCCGGGCACACTTATCAGCCCGGTTACTGCTTTTTAAAAGGAGGCAGCTATGACCGGAATAATATTAAACAAACTTACATTCGGATATTCATCACCACTTATTGAGGACTTAACATGCAGCTTTTCCAGGGGATGGACGGCAATTACAGGAAAAAACGGCTGCGGAAAAACAACCCTTCTCAAACTGATTATGGGCCAGCTAAAGCCATGGTCCGGAACAATAACAACAAAAGGGACAATTGCCTATTGTTCCCAGAGTACTGAATTGCCAGCGGCAGATGCTGAAAACTTTATGTGGGATTATTCGGGGACTGCCATGCGCCTGAAGGGCCTTCTTCAAATAAAAGAAGACTGGCTTGAAAGATGGAGTACCCTAAGCTTTGGCGAGAGAGTACGCTTTCAGACAGCGCGCGCTCTTAATGCCGAGCCGGATATTCTTATAGTGGATGAACCAACAAACCACCTGGATTCTGAAAGCCGGGAGATGCTATATAATTCACTTAAAAACTTCAGGGGAACGGGGCTTCTTGTAAGTCATGACAGAAAACTTCTGAATGAATTGCCGTTTCAGTGTCTGTTTTTTAAGCCGCCAAGCGCTGTAATGCGTCCGGGGACTTATCTGTCAGGAAAGGCAGAAGAAAGCCGTGAATATAATGAATTGCTAAACAGTAAGACTCAGCTTCAAAAAAATATGAAAAGGCTTCATACTGAGGCTCAAAGAGAAAAACGGCTTGCGGCAAAAGCTGACTCTGACAAATCGAAGAAAAATCTTGGCAAAAAGGATTCTGATGGTAGGGCAAAACTTGATCTCGCGAGACTGACAGGAAAGGACGCGGTACATGGTCAGCTGTACAAAACCATGCAGAACAGAATTCTTAAAGAAGAAGAAAAGATAGCCGGCATTAATATAAAAAAGCAAAAATCTGTAAAGCTCTATTCTGATACAAGCAGCGCAAAATCTGATTTTCTCATAAGGCTTTCAGCTGGCAGGCTTGTAATGGGCGCACGGACTCTTGTTTACCCGGATCTTTTTGTAAGCCCCCTAAACAAAATTGGTATAACCGGTTCAAACGGCTGCGGGAAGTCGAGCCTTGTAAAATATATTGTAAATTCTATAAGACCGGATAACTGTCTTTATATTCCCCAGGAGATTTCAGAAAAAGACGCGGCTTCATTTACGCGAAAAATATCACAGCTGCCAAAGACCGAACGGGGCAAGGTTTACGCCTCTATTGACAGACTTGGATCAGATCCTCGGCGGCTGCTTGAGACTGAAAGTCCCAGCCCCGGTGAGCTTAGAAAGCTTATTCTGGCAGAGGGGTTCTTGAACTCACCATCTTTGCTGATTATGGACGAGCCTACAAATCATATGGATCTTGATTCGGTTGAATGCCTTGAGGAGGCGCTAAAAGAAGCAGAATGTGCTATTATGCTTGTAAGCCATGACAGGTATTTTATGGATAGCATAATAAAAACAGAATGGAAGATAGAGGCTGACGAATCAGAAGATTTTTTTAAGTTGGAAATAAGGAAATAACATGAAAGCTGCTGCAACTCAGATGAATATAATTCTTGGTGATGTAGAAAAAAACTTTAACAACGCTGTTAATTTAATTAACAACGCGGCACAAGAAGGCGCTGAACTGATTGTCCTTCCAGAGTTTTTTACATCTGGAATTGCCATAAATCCGATAATAAATAATGTACACAAATTGAACAACCAATTTGGAGTACTTGAAAAACTAAAAGATTTGTCCGCTCGGTTGAAAATTATAATATCTGGCTCAATTCTTAATAAAATTAATAAAGATGTCTACAATTCAATCTTTATTATAGAGCCGGATGGACAACTCTTTATTCACAACAAGGATTATCCAACCCAGTTTGAAAACTGCTATTACACATCTGGAGATGATAACAGAAGCTATAAAAACTTTGGGGTGGCATTCTGCTGGGAAATGCTCCGGACAAAAACAATTAAAGAGTTGAGCCAAGACGTTCAGCTCCTGTTGTGCGGCTCAAGCTGGTGGGATTTGCCTGTCGGAAGCACGAATGATGAGCTAAGAAAATATAATCATGATCTAAATTTTTTAACCCCGCAAAAGATAGCGAAAGTTGCTGGTGTTCCTGTGGTGCATTCATCTCTTAAGGGCGTAATAGAAGGCGAAAAGTCTTTGGAAGACAACAGACTTGTAAAAAGAAAATTGATTGGGACAACCCAGATAATTAATGCAAGTGGAAATATTCTAAGCTCAATTACAGACAATGATCAGAACAATTATATAATTGAAGATTTAAAACTTGATAAGCGTGTAATAAACCCTGTAGAAAATAATTTTTGGCTGACAAAACTGAGGGATGAATACCTTCGTGCCTGGGAAACTCAAAATAAGCTTGGGCGAAAGGTTTATGATGAAAGAAAAAAATCAGAAAACCTTTAATGGATAAAAGTCTGAAAAAAGTTTCTTGAATAATAGCAATATAGATTAGAAATAAAGTCTTTTGCAGAAGATTTGCTCATTCTGGCAAATAATGTGTCTTTATGAATACATATTATCAAAAAAACTTCTATTATTAGGAATACTATAATATTATTTTATATTTCAAGAGGTGAAAAAAATGACTGAAAACCAAATATCCAATATATTTCATGATTTAAAAAATGATTTTGCAACTATGACTGCCTTGGTGGGGCTACACAATTTATATAAAGAAGAAATTACAAACGAAGACCTATTAAACAGATTATCTCTAAGACAAAATGTAATTTCTGCCGCATATGAAAAGCTATACCAAAATAATAATTATCCGTACATAAACTTATCAAATTGTACCGACGCCCTCTTAAAAAAGAATAAACAGTTTTTATTGAAATATTGTAAGGATGTAGAAATAAAAAAGGAAGTTTCAGATATTGAACTAGATATAAAAACAACCATTGCTTTAACACATATTCTGACAGAACTTTTATCAAATTCTTATATGCACGCGTTTAATGCAATGGATAACAATTCAGAAATTCATTTCAACATTTACAAGAAAAGCAGCATAATTAGACTTGAATATAACGATAATGGAAAAGGTTTTAAAGATAACTATGATTATTTAAATTGTAAAACACTTGGGATGCAATTTATAAGCTCATTATCAAAGCAAATTGCAGGAAAACCCGAATTTAAGAAATCTTCTTTTGACACAGGAGTAGGATTTTTACTGGAAGTTGAGAACAAATGATTATTTTTGAGGGTTTCATATGTAAGCAGTTTCTTGCCCCACTACTCAGAGCTTGGCACAATTCTGTAATGGAAAAGAAAAAGGAAATTATCATTATTAGACCAAAAAGGTTTGTATCTGGTTGCGGAAATTTCATAACCATTATCCTGAATAAGTAAAAACTTATTAACTGTTTTAGTTTTTTCAGAAGACCAAGTCCATCCAAAAAACTGATATATTCGTGTCCAGGTTGATATTTCATACTCAGAACCAAAGGCTATCATTACATGTCCCGGTTTACTAACAATAACAGGCATATTTTTGTCACGAATATTCTTATGAATATTCGCACTAAATAAAGTCAATAGGGCTTTATATTCGTTGTTTGTAATACTTTTTACAGCCGGTGCAATTTTAAAAAAAGTTGTAGAGCCTTCGTTTTCGTCAAAAATATCACATAACAAAGCAGTATCATAATATAGTCCGCCATCAGCATTTAAACTTTGAGGTTTAACCCAGTCAGGATCATAATTATCCAAATATCCATCATTATCCTGATCCTTATCAATAGAAGAAAAGTCTTCAACATACAAATTATAAAAACTTGAGGTACCAAACCCTCTTTCATAGCGATAATTCTCATATGGGAATTCAACTTCACCATCCAAAGGCAAATAATCACCATTGTAAGAACTATATAATCCCCGATAAATCCAACATATGGAACTTGGAGCACACCACCCACACCAAAATGTAGACTTCATGGCATCAGAACTATAAGCAGGAATAATATATCTATCATAAGTTAAAGTGTTATTAATATCTGTATATCGATTTTCATTATAAAATGCTTCTTCAATGTCATTATCTGACAACACTAAAAAATCGTTTTCCATGGGATCTACTAAATCCCAGAAACTTTTTGCATCAGCTTCATTATTCTCAATTTCCTTATAAGTAGCCTTATACTCTTCCTGCCAATTACTAAACCCAAGTTGCTCCAACTCCTCATTTGAATAAGCCTGCATTTTATTGATAAAAACTTCTTTATCATCCTGAAAAATTACATCAGAAGTTTTACCAGTATTAATATCTATAAACTTTTGAACTTCGGAACCAGATCTTCCTAATACTCCACAAACCATTTTGACTGGATACCCTTCAGAATACAGTAAAAAGTTTTTATAGTTTTCATTATATGAAGAATAATCTCTTACCCATGGAATAATATATGAAATAACAGTTGAAGATTTACGTGTAGCATAAGCGGTAATAGTTCCAACAGCGGAACCTTCTGAACTTACAATAAACTCATAATACTCTGGTTTATTATAATTGCTATAAATTATAACAGGTCTATCTGATATTTCAAAACCTTCCCAGTCATATTTATTTTTTAATCCAGATTCAAAATGTATTTTAATCATTTTTCTAACAAGTTTATAATTCAGAATATCGCTATCTTCTGCCCAACTTGCTAATTCTGATTTACTGGCATAAGGGAAATTGTCAGTTTCAGAAGAGTCTGAATCAATATTATTAAACCGGCATGAAAAAACTATAACACATAAGAAACATAAAACTTTTTTAAACTTCATATTCTATCCTGCCTAAATAGCATCAAACGTCTTGTCGAAAAATCATTATCTTTTTCTTTCTTTTGATGGAGAAGTCTCATTTTTTCAGAACAGCATTATAGAAGTATTAACTTTCTAGTATATTTTAACCTTATCAGCAAATACTCTTGCTGACAAGGCAATTTTTTTTTG
>JAQQAK010000447.1 GCA_028527945.1 Spirochaetaceae bacterium | reverse complement strand
TTTTTAAGATTTACAGAACCTTCAGAACATACAAAATATTTTTCAATTTTTTCAGGAACATAAGAATCATTAAACAAAGCAATAAGTGATCTTATACAAAGGAATTTATTAATTTCATTTAAATCCGTCCCTTTGGAATATTCAGATCTTGTAAGGACAAACTGAAACTCAGCATTATAATTTGTTCTCGCAATGCTCTGGCGTCCTCCTCTGTACACAATATAATCCTGTGTAAAGATTTCGGTCTTACCATACCCATTTAAAATATTAACAAGCTCTTCAAAAGGTATTATTCCTTCAGTATTATAACTTAATACAATATAACGAGCATCTATACTTTCAATAAGTTCAGACAAGGCCTTAGGAGCTGTTTTCCTATAGCAAAACCCTGATTTAGTTTCGACCCAATCAGGCCTTATTCCTGCTTTGCTTTTAAGAAAACCGGATTCATCCCTCTCAAGAGAGACCTCTGGTTTATCCCACTTGGCAATTGTATTAAGCATGAAATAATTGCTGCCGTATTGATGCTGATTATATGGTGGATCCAAATAACAAATATCAAAACTTTCTCGTTTAGAAAATTCCGAAGCAAAAACAGCCGCGTCTTCTCTAAAAACTTTATAAAAACATTCAGAGCAAGAGTCTGCGAGAACAGGTAGCTGAAGTTTCATTTCAGCCATTATACGATGCAAGGAATCTCCGCCATGACCACCAAAACCTTTGTGGCAAGCCTTAAAAACACCGCTGGTATTAGCATGAGTAGCAGCCTGATACAAAAGAGGAGCCAGGAGAAGACACTTTCTAAGATAATCATCTTTTGAAAGCTTCCATCCAGGAAACAACTCCTCTATCCGGTTTCGAACAGAATCAATAAATATTGCGTTTTCATGTGTATAAAAGAGTCGTTCATACCTGTAATCAGCCGTTTCAGTTTTTGCCGGAGCATAATAACGACTGATATACTGCTGAGCTTCAGGCACATCCCTGTACTCATTAAGTTCAGACAAAACAGATGCAAGCCCGCCTTGCTTCTTAAATAAGTCATTTGCCTCTTTATTTGATACACATAAATAAGCAGTATTAATTATTTCAGAATAAAATTCCCAATCATTTGACGCAATACTAAAACCAGACAGTTTAGCAAGTCTGGATACAGCTCCACTTCCGGCAAAAGCATCACCAAAAACAAGAGGAGTATTTTTCTTTTCAATCCTACAACAAAGCTCCGAGAATACATCATTCAAGAACGAAAGAAGCCTTCTTTTATTGCCTATATAAGCTATTAGTTGTTTTGTTAAGAAATCAGTATCAAAATCTATTTCTTTTGTTTTCAACGCCTAATCCGGAATATATGCTGCCATATTTTTTTCTGTCTCAAAAACCTCAACCCTGCATATAGGCGCGTCAGGAAGTTCAGCCATTAATGATTTATAAATATGAAACGATATAAGCTCTGCACTAGGCTCAGGCTCTTTATAGTTTACATTTTCGTTTAAAAGGCTGTGATCAATTTTATCGAGAACTTTTTTAAGTGTATTTTTAAGTATTCCAAAGTCAAGTAGCATTCCACCATTATCAAGCTTTTCACCTTCGGCAAAAACCCTCACCCTGTAATTATGACCATGTAGATTTTCACATTTACCATGATAATTAACAAGATAATGAGCTGCCGCAAAATTATCTTCAACCCTTACTTGAAACATATTACCTCCGTTGGCAT
Organism: Spirochaetaceae bacterium; assembly: GCA_028527945.1. Taxonomy (GTDB): domain Bacteria; phylum Spirochaetota; class Spirochaetia; order UBA9216; family UBA9216; genus Thalassospirochaeta. The sequence continues at coordinate 7,997 of JAQQAK010000447.1, read as the reverse complement.
AATATCACAATCATGCAGAAAACAATACGAAAAATTCTATCATCTTTGACTTTCAAAATCAATATTATTAATTTTTTGGGCCCAGATCCTGCCATAGAAGGTGTAGCTTATGATTCTAGGGCAATAAAAAAAAACTTTCTGTTTATTGCTCTAAAAGGACTTCATGTTGACGGGCATAATTTCATAGAAAAAGCAATTTCACAGGGAGCTGTGGCTATTTTATATTCAGAACCAGAAACAGAAAAGTTATTTACTCAACACTCAGACATAGCATTCTTAAAAGTAGAAAACACAAGAACAGTTATGTCTGATATTGCTGCTGAGTTTTACGGTAACCCGGCCGAAAAGCTTGTAACAATTGGAGTAACCGGCACTGACGGAAAAACATCTACCGTTTATTTTATAGATCAGCTTCTTGAAATGTCCGGATATAAAAGCGGATTTATTTCTACAGCAGCATGCAAGACTTCTTTAACAATAGAGAAAAATCCTTTTAGACAATCAACACCTGAAGGAGTAGAAATAAACAGACTTCTTTATGAAATGCTGGAAGCTGGAAAAACTCACGCCGTTATAGAATCAACTTCCCATGGGCTTTCTGATAAAAACAGACGACTTGGCTCTATTAAATTTGACGCTGCTGTTTTTACCAATCTCAGCCACGAACATCTTGAGTTTCATGGAACATTTGAGCAGTACCGCTTTGACAAAGCAAATCTTTTTAGAAGACTAAAATCAGATGAAAAATATAGCGGTTTCGGAGTTGCAAATATAGATGACAAAAACTCTGATTATTTTATCCAGGAATCAGCAGAACCTGTTTATACCTGTAGTTTAAAAAATCCAACAGCTGATTTTTTTGCAGATAAAATAGAAACAAGAGTTGACGGTTCCTCGTTCAGAATAAACATTTCTCCTGAAATTACAGGAGGCGATGGGCTGTCTTTTGAAACAGAAATATCTTTGCCAGGTCTTTTTAATATAGAAAACGCTCTGGAAGCCTTTGCGGTTGTTTTTAATCTGACAGAACAAAAAGGTGAAAATCTGGCTAAACTAATTTCTGAACTTTCTGCGGTAAAAGGCAGAATGAAAGTAATTGATAAGGGGCAGCCTTTTACAGTTCTGGTTGACTATGCCCACACACCGGGATCTTTTAAAAGACTGTTTCCGGATCTTAGAAAGCAGACAAAAGGCCGTTTGATAACAGTATTCGGCTCAGCTGGTGAACGGGACACCGAAAAAAGACCAGAGCAAGGAGAAATTGCCGCAGAAAGCGCCGATATAATTATCCTTGCAGACGAAGATCCCCGCGGAGAAGACAGCATGACTATAATAAAAGAAATAGCAGAAGGCGCGCTGAAAGCTGATCGAAAAACACTTTCTCCATTAAAACTAAATGAAAACCTATTTATGATTCCTGACAGAGAAGAAGCAATACAAAAAGCTGTCTCTCTGGCACAACCTAAAGACACGATCATAACTTTAGGAAAGGGACATGAGGGAAACATTTTTTATTCTGATAAATCCATTCCATGGGACGAACAATCTGTTGTAGAAAAGGCTCTTGCTAAAAACGGTTTTTAATTTTCAGAACGTAATCTTATAAAAACTATAGAGAGCCTCTTCAACACTCAAAGACGTTTGAAAGCGTCCTGAACATAAGCAATCCAGAACTCTTTTATAAAGACCATTATAGGAACTGCAAATAAAACTCCTACTATACCAAAAAGTCCACCAAACAAAAGTATGCCAATAAGAATAACAAACCAGTTAAGCTCCATCCTGTCTCCCTGAATTTTAGGTGAAAGAACCCAAGACTCCAACTGGTTAGCAATTACAAGAACTACAGCAACACGAACAACACCCCATAAACCATACTCAACTATTCCAAGAAATAGTGCTGGAATAGTTGTAATTATTACACCGAAAAAAGGAATGAGGTTTGTAACTCCGGCTAAAAAGCCTAAAAACATCGCATATGGAATTCCGGCGATAAGCATACCAAAACCTACTATCAATCCAACAATCATCGCAATTATAAGCTGTCCGCCTATAAAAGATTTAATACTTCCATAATAATTTTTCACAAATTGAATTGATTTCTTTCTTGTTGATGAAGGAAAAAATCTCCAGAGATTTCTACTTACAACAGGCTTTAAAGTTGCCAGATAAGCGGCCGCAATAACGAAGATCACAATAGAAGTAACAATATTAGGAATTTTCGGTATAGCCTGATTTATATACTTCATTCCATATTGCGATACAGCAGATATAAGCTTTGAAAGCTGCCCTGATAAAGAATCTGTTGACACACCGCTTCCGATTGCATCTCTAACAAAAGCCGGCATATATTCAATTATTTCATTTATAGAAATATCAGCAGAACTTACTGTTTGTAACAGCTTTGAGGCCTGTTCAATAATAATTGGAAATATTTGATATACAGTAAAAATTAATATTGAAAATACAAGAAGAGCTGATATCACGAGAGACAGCTTTTCTCCTATAAATTTAATTTTAGAAATATATTTTGCAGGAACCATTATTATCATCGAAAGATAGAGTCCCAGAATTAAGGAACCAGTAATTGCCGGGGAAATTTTATATAACACAATGGCCGCAGCGAGATAAAGAATAAAAATCCAGAGAGCAGGATCGATTCTTGTCCGGTCTATTTGTTTTATCTTCAATTGAACTATCCTCCTTTTAACATTATAATACAAATTATTTTTCCGTAAAAGAAGGCTTCTATGACTAAAAAAAATATATGCATACTGTTTGGTGGAAAATCCGGAGAACATGAAGTATCTATCCGTTCAGCATCTTCTGTAGTACAGGAACTGGATGAAAGTAAATATAATAAAATTCTAATAGCAATAGATAAGACTGGCCGATGGTTCTTTCAGCCAGAGGCAGAAAATATATTAAAACAAAAAGGCTGTCTTGATATAAAAACAAAAAAAGAAAATATTGTATCGCTGATACCTTCTGACGGCTTCTATGTTTCCGGCAAAAAACTTGATATTGACTTTGTTTTCCCAGTACTTCATGGAACATTTGGTGAAGATGGTACTGTTCAGGGACTTCTGGAATTAATGGAACTACCATATGCCGGGGCTGGAGTTCTTGGAAGTTCTGTAGGAATGGACAAAGAAATTATTAAAAAAATCTGGCTGCATGAAGGACTTGCTACTGTTCCATTTGCCTCTCTTAATACAGAACAAATCGAAGATAATGAGTTCAAACTTGATGATTTTATAAAAACAATTGAAGAAGATTTTGGCTACCCTTTATTTATAAAGCCAGTAAGAGCTGGTTCTTCTGTGGGAATAAGTAAAGTTGAAAATAAAGAGCAGTTTAATAAAGCAATTCCAAAAGCATTTAAATTTGACAACAAACTTATGATAGAACCAGCTGTAGATGCTCGTGAAATTGAATGTTCTGTTATAGGAAATATGTCAGCAAAGGCCTATGCTCCAGGTGAAATTGCTCCAACACACTCATTCTACGATTACGAAGCAAAATATATAGACGAGAATGGTGCGGCCTTAATTATACCAGCTGATATAGATGAGGTTCTAAAAGAAAAGGTAAAAGAAACAGCTGTAAAAGCTTATACCTCTGCTGGAGTTGAAGGAATGGCAAGAGTAGACTTCTTTTTAGATAAACAAACAGGAAAACTTCTTCTAAACGAAGTAAATACAATTCCAGGTTTTACCAATATAAGCATGTTCTCAAAGCTCTGTGAAGCCGACGGTCTGCCATACAGCAGAATGTTGGATAAACTTATAGAGCTTGGAGAAAAAAGGTTTACCACGAGATCTGAATTAGATTTTAATCTGTAGAATCTCTTGTAAATATAAAAGTCAAATCAGGCGCTTTTAAGATGTTATAAAACTTAAAAAGCGCCTACTAAATTTACCAATGCTTTTGGGAAGTTATAGTATTAAGCGGTTTACGCTCAAGAAGCCTTTCAGGCTGTTCATCTTTTGGATATCCAAAAGATATAAGCATAACTATTCGCATTTTATACGGAACTGTAAGTATTTCGTTAACCTCAGCCTCATTGTAAGTTGTAACAACACAACTTCCGACACCGGTAGATGTAGCCTGCATAATCATAAATGATGCAGCAAAGCTTAAATCTATGGGATAAGAAAGTTGTCCATTAGGCATCTTATAATCAACATTAGTAGTACCTATAGCTACAACAAATGAAGCCTCTCCAATATGCTCCTGCCCATAAGCGGCAGCCTGTAACCTATCTTTTACACCTTGATCTTTTATATAAACAAATCTCCAGGGTTGTCTGTTTTTGGCAGAAGGAGCCCTTCTACCTGCTTCTAAAATGGAGTTTATTATATTATCATCAACAGGTTCTTCTTTAAAAGAACGAATTGTCTTATAATTTTTAATTTCGGGGAGCAGTATATCTGTAAAATCTTGACCAACCATATAGATTTCCCTTATTGTGGTTTTTGATGAAAAGATTTATATCCTTTCTTTTATTTACTGCCGTTATATTAAGCTATTGCTCAGCTACCTCAATCTTAAATGAAATTGAAGATTTCTCCAAGCTGTCGCCACGCCCTGAGGGCTCAAAAAATGAAGAAGCAACCTTGGCTCTTATTGCGGCAAAACTTGATGAAGCTGGCGTTAATTATAACATAATAAACTTCGCAGATGCTGAAGGATATTATTCATTCTCATCATATATCGAAGCAGACATAGCCGGCAATATAAATGACACCATCATTACGGTTGTGCCAATATACAGCAACTTTGCTATAGCCTCAGCTCTTGATATCATAAAAGAATATATAAAAACAAGACCTCAACTAACACTTAAATTTGTTTTTTTAGGAGCAGAAACATCTCAGGATAATAATCTTGGTACTAAAAATTTTCTGGCTCATTACTATCAACAAAATAACTCTTGCTTCATTTATTTAAACTTTAAAAACTCTCCAGAGGCTGTCAGAATTATCCCCGGAGCTGAAGGAATAGGAACACCTTTTTTCCTTCTTGAATCAGTAAAAAAAGCACTTAAAACATCAAAAATTTCTTTTCTATATTCAAATATAGAGTCACTTCTATTTCGTATGTCAATTGCTGGAAAAGAAAGTATGATAAAGGATTACCTTGAGGAAGGGTATCCTGCTATTCAGCTGGAAACACTAACTTCAACAGAAAATAATTCAAATAATATAATCAGCCATGATAAGCTTACCTTATTCTATTCTTCGATAATCAGTAGTTTTGAAGATGGAATTCCTTCAGATTGGGATAACCATTATATTTTTGGAATGAGCGAGCAGTATTATATTTTTTGTCTGCTGTTCTGTGTAACACTTATTATGTTCTATCCAATTTTAAGACGAAGGCATTTTGGGTGGTATATGCATACCTTGAAAAGAAATATGTGGATACCGCCTATTCTCTTTTTTATTATTTTTATTTTTCTATCAATTTCTACTCTTTTGATAAACCTAATAATCATAAGAATGGGATTCCCAAGTTTGTGGAAGTATAGACCTATAACATTTTTCTGCTTCAAACTATCGCTTTCACTGTTGATGTATAGCATAGCGTTTAAAATAATCACAAAACTTCCATTCTCTAAAAAAGGAAGCTTCTATTCAATTTCAGCAATATTTTTCTTAACAATTGAGCTTTTCATAATATGCTGGATAAACTTAACATTTTCATTCTTCGCTTTATGGCCATTAGTTTTTATATTCTTTTTTACAATTTTTAAAAAACCAGTATTAAAACTTATTTTGATAATATTTGCTATCTTACCTATTGTTTTAAGTGTAATTGCTATATTCAGACTTCCGGCAGTCCCCGCACAGAAACTTCTAATTTTATCCCCATTGTCAGGAGATATGCTTATAGCTCTTTCAATCCTGCCTATTATTTTGGCTATTATACGACTGGATATGATGAATCCAATATCAAATAAGTTCACTCACCTCCTCCCATTATTTTTTGCCGTTACATCTTTAAGCCTTTTTCTTATAATAATTTTTGATTCTCCGTTTGATCAGGAAAATCCGCAACCAGTCACAATAACAGAAACATCGGATCTTGATTCTAATGAAATATCAATGTCAAAAGATAGTCCTGCTTCAATAGATAATAAAACAATAGATTCAATCTTTGAGAATAATTCTAAAAATAAAGATTCAGAAAATTTTATTAACGCTGATATAACAGCTTATAGTTTTCTGGGACGTAAAAATATTAAAATAAAACTTTCTTCAAACAAACAACCAGAATCAATAAATTTAACCCTGCTCTCTTCTGACGCAATCACCGTCTTTGAAAGCAATTTTCCAACTGGAAAAAGTCCTGACAATAATAATCTGGTAATATTTACTGGCAAAAATCCAGAACTTCCACTTTATGTAACCTTAACACTCAATAATGACTCTGCAATTAACTTAAATATTATAGCTACTTATCCTCCTGAAAATTTTAATTATGCAGAATCAGATAAATATTATTCTGTAAAATATATTAGAAAAATAAAAAGAACGTATAATTATGCAGACTAATAAAAGGATTTTCCATGTAGATCTTGATGCTTTCTATGCCTCTGTTGAACAAAGAGAAGCACCGGAGCTAAAAGGTAAACCAGTTATAATTGGAGCATCACCAGGAAAGCGTGGTGTTGTATCAGCCTGTTCATATGAAGCAAGACAATTTGGTGTACGCTCAGCTATGCCAATATCTACAGCAAAAAGATTATGCCCTGAAGGGATTTTTCTTCCTGTCCGAATGAAATTATATCAAAAAACATCTTCTGTAATAATGGAGAGTTTTAGCAATTTTACACCTGATATTTGCCAGATTTCTATAGATGAAGCTTTTCTTGATATGAGCGGAACTGAAAAATTATTTGGGACAGTTGAAGAAACAGGAATAAAAATTAAACAGCACATAAAAAATATTTCAGGACTAACAATCTCTGTAGGCGCTGCACCAACAAGATTTTTGGCAAAACTTGCATCAGACTACGGCAAACCTGATGGCCTTTACATAGTTAATAAAGGTGAAGAGATTGAGTTTCTTGATAGACTTGAACTTAAAGATATTTGGGGTCTTGGTAAAAAAACACTTGAAAGACTAAAAGATATGGGTATTACAACAATTCCTGCTCTCAGAGAATTAAAAGAAGAAAATCTAAAAACAATATTTGGACAATCTACAAGTTCATTCCTTTATAACGCCTGCCGTGGAATTAATATTGATATATACTCTGAAAAAGTAAAGCATAGTTCAATTTCAAATGAAACGACTTTTCAGGAAGATATAAACAATAAAAATGTTCTGGAAAATACAATTCTGGAACTTTCTCATCATGTCATGTTTAGAGCTATGAAAAGCGGAAAAAAAAGCAAAAGTGTAAGTATAAAACTGCGTTATTCAGATTTTACATCAACAACAGCGCAAAAGACTCTGGATCATCATATTCATTCTGCTGAAGAAATATATCAACAGAGCCTAAAACTACTTTATCAAAGATGGAACGGCTCAGAACCAATAAGGCTTGTTGGCATAGGTCTATTATCAGTAGAAGATATAAATACACCAGAGCAATGCTCCTTGTTTGAAGATTCTTTTGAGAAAAAGAAAAAAGTTGAAGAAGCTGTTTTCAACCTGAAAAACAAAGGAAGCAACATTACAAAAGCAAGCTTACTTAAAAATAATGACAAACACTAATTTCTGCTATACTTAATATTTCTCATACAAAGGTTCTGGAACCATATAATAATTGTTGGACATATTCCATAATGCCCAGCCTGAAGAATCTGCGTTTTTACAGCCTACAAGCTGTTTTATTAAATAATCCTGATAATCAGGTTCTTCCATATAATATTCAAATGGAAGTAAAAATGCCTGAACATAAGGTCTGATAAGACTACGGACGTTAACCATTTCTTTAGCTCTAAGAGTGCCTTCATAATAAATCTTTTCAGATATTGGTTTAT
>JAQQAK010000446.1 GCA_028527945.1 Spirochaetaceae bacterium | reverse complement strand
ATTTTAATAGTTTTCTTTTTACCATCAATTATAGCCTGCATCTTAACAATATTCGGCTTCCATACTCTTCTGGTTTTATTATGTGCGTGACTGACATTGTTTCCTGTAACAGTCCCTTTTCCGCATATATCACATTTACGTGCCATTATATTCCTACCTTACGCCTAAATTCTAACTGGTGTCAAAACATATCAAAATTTTCATTTAATGTAAAGTAGCGTATATCCAAACTTAAAAAAATCATAGACAGTTTACCAAAATTGACTGATAACATTTTTTATCATAAACTCTGATAATCTGCTCCAGAATAATTTAAAGGTTCACAAATGAAAACAATTGAGATTTATAATATTTTAGACAATCTATATGAAAAAAAAATAATCTTTCTGGAAGCAGAAAATGATTTCCAGCTTCTTATTGGTGTTATCCTTTCCGCTCAAACTACTGACAAGCAAGTAAACAGTATACTTCCGGAACTTTTTGAAAACTACCCTACTCCTGAAAAGTTGGGCAAAGCTGAAATCAACAATATTATAGAAATAATTCATCCGGTAGGGTTCTTCAATATTAAAGCCGCAAATATAATAAAAACAGCTGATATTATTCATAAAAAACATGGGGATGCAGTTCCCGCAGAAATGTCAGCTCTCTTGCAGCTTCCGGGTGTGGGACGAAAAAGCGCTAACGTTGTCAGAGGCCAGATATTTAATCTTCCAGCTATAATTGTAGACACACACTTTCAGAGGACTGTAACAAGACTAGGATTAACCTCCGCAAAACAGCCAAATAAAGTTGAAGAAGAATTAAATAAAATAGTGCCCGAAAAATTACAGTACAGGTTTTCCATGCTTATAAACAAACATGGAAGAACTATATGTAAAGCAAAAAAACCTTTATGCGAAAAATGCGGGCTAATAAGTTTATGCCAATTTTATAACTAAGACTTTTTATTGAGATTTTTTTCCCAGTCATCCAAAGACATGAATCCGTTCTGACCAAAACTACCAACAATAGCTTCAGTACATTTCTTTATACGGGAGGCTGTCTCGGAATCAATAGAATGCTCCATTTCACATGCCTGATATTCTGCTTTTGAATGAGGGATTAATAAGACTTTTTCAAGGAATTCCATAAGAGCGGAATGCCTGTTTAAAACCTCTTCAGCGGCCTTCATTCCAGTTTCAGTCAGGCAGATAAAAGAATTTTTTTCATAGTCTACAAGACCTTTTTCTTTAAGATTCTTTACCGCGCCTGTGACAGACGGCATTTGAACATCCAGATGTGTAGCAATATCTCTAACTCGCGCTACTCTATTCTTTCTTTCTAATATTAAAATTGCTTCTAAGTAATCTTCCAAACTATGTGAAAGAGATTTGAAATCACTCATGAGTCGATTATACTGTAAAAGGAAGAGAGTTAAAAGTAATTTATGAGTTTAATAGATAAAAAAATGAATAATCCTATCTATAAAAATAGAGAATAACCCACATTATTACCCAAAAAGAGTAGTAAAGCTTTCATTCTTATTTTACAGCCTTCTTAAAGCTTAACTCTTTAACAGTCTTATAATAAACCTTATTCCACCAACCTTCATTTGCAAAAAACTTGAGCTCTGATGAAATAATCTCAAGACTCATTGTCTTCCAGTTTAGCACACTTTTAGGTAAATCTTTCAGACAGGATTCTATGATAGTTTTTATTTCTGCTCCACTCTCTTCTGCTGGATCAAGAAGGTGAATACCATAAAAATCTAATGGAATTAATCTGGTATCAAAAACAGATTCAACCTCTTCGGAAAAAGATTTAATGTTCTTTGATTCTATCACAAACTGCTTATTAACAATATTAACCTTATTAAATAAGATTCCATCAACAGGAACAGAAGGTAGCTCAGCTTCTGTTTTCTTTACAGGAAGCTCTTCTGAACAAAAAAGGGGCACTATAGGAGGAAGAGACCAGGAAGAAATCATTTTAGTTAAACTAAATATATTTCTTTTTGCCCGGAGCAAAGCTGTATAGGCATTATTAGGTGGAACTAAAACAATATAATACAATAAAATATTCCTGCCATTAACGATAGAATACCGCTGAGCATATCATAAAAATATTATTTTAATAAGTATAAAATCAAAATTGAGAACAGCTTACAACATTTTAAGTGGTTCGCTTTTTTAGATAATCATAAGAAAAAGTGAACCCTCAAAAAAATTGCTATATTGTAGTAAGACATTCCTAAAAGGACTTGACGCGTTCATACAAAATTCTTATACTTTGCGAACATTAACGAATCTTGTAGTTCGTTTGTTATTCGGAATGTTGCCTAGTGGCTAAGGCGCCTGCTTTGGGAGCAGGAAATCGGAGGTTCGAGTCCTCTCATTCCGATAAAGGTTATAAACCTTGAGCTTGCGTTCATAGCTCAGCTGGATAGAGCAACGGCCTTCTAAGCCGTAGGTCAGAGGTTCGAGTCCTCTTGGACGTATAAATAAAAAAGGAACTACCTTCAGGTGGTTCCTTTTTTATTTATACGTCCAAACAGAAGAACTCGAACTTAGCAGTCGTGAGGAAGTCTCTCTTAGGCTTAAAATCACTTAAATAGCTACACTATTTTATAATTAATATGAGGCTCTTTCAAAACTCAGGGAGTTTTGAAAAGAGCTTCCATAATGTAACAGAAGAAAAAATTACAACTTGTTATACTG
>JAQQAK010000445.1 GCA_028527945.1 Spirochaetaceae bacterium | reverse complement strand
TGCACCCGAAATATAGCGAATATCCAAATAGTCTCTCTTTATAGGTAAATCATCAATAGAAGAAGAGATATCAATCTCTGAAAATAAATATGCAACGTCTGTTCGTTGAGTTGAATCATTTTTCCAATTATCAGGAATTGCACTAGCAATCGTTTTCATTTCTTCAACAGTTTTTATTAACAAAGGTATTTCAAATCCGAACTCAGCTTCTAATTTATCATGGAGTAAATTAGAAATAGAGTCTTTACCATCATCAGATTCAAAGATAGCATTACCTGAATTCAAGTAAGTCGAAACATTCGTATAACCAAGAGATTCGAGAAGGCTCCGAAGTCTTTTCATTTCAACCTTCCTATTACCTCCGACGTTCACTCCTCTCAATAATGCTACAAATCTCATTTTGCGACTCCATAAAAAAACATTAAAGTTGCCAATAATCGGTTTTGATTCCGTTTTGCAAAGAACACATATCCTTGCCAATAAAACAAATTAATATATTATCCCACTTATATACCTCTCGGTAAAGTAATTTAACCTCAACAGCCATTCATCTTTCTGTTCACCCCTTCATAAAAAACTCCCCCTGAGTCAGGTTTATCTTCAGGGGGAGTTATCCCCGAAAGAGGACTGTTTGTGGGGTCTTCTTCGTTCCCGAAGAATTTGTTCCACTCCAAATCAATTATCGCCAAAATACCGGCTCGAAAGTTTGGCAGCTCCAGCCAGCGACCTATGATTCCTCATACCAATCAGGTTCATCACCTTCCAAAAGACTGCCCTCAAACATACCGTCAAAGTCTGTTACGCTGTCCACATTCCACTCCCAAGTGGAAATACTAATTCCACCGCAATTAAAACTTGAAGCATCGGAAAACATATCGCTCATATCTGTGACACTGGAAGTATCCCAATCTGATATATCGCCATTAAAGCTTATAGCTTCTTTGAACATGGCTTCCATATCTTTGATGTTGGAAGTATCCCAGGCTGAAATGTCTCCGTTAAAATATTCGCAACAGGAAAACATATTGCTAATATTTGTTATTTGAGACATATCGGGTACATTACTGGCGGAAAAACTCGCAACTGTAGATTCTGAAAATTGATATCCGTAATTGTGAAATTGAATATCTCCCCAATCTGTAACATCAACTAGACTACCTAATAAAGGCTCGGAAGAATCTTCGGAACAAGGATAACCAAAGCCTTCTACGGTACCGTAGATTAAAACGGTATAATTCCCCTCTGAATCGTAGAAATGTTCTATAGCATTATCATCAATAGAATCAGTGGTGATGGTCTCAATATCACCATCCCCCCAATCTACTTCAAAGTCATAGTTTCCATTATAGGCAAAGGGAATATTAAGTGTATTGCCGTCTGCAGCAAGAACCGACCACTCAGATTTGAAATAAATCTTGTCCCACTGGGCATAAAGGGTAATATCACTGCTGCCTATTGTATAAGAATCTCCTTCCTCGTAAGATGTCCCCGTTCCATCAGCCGAGGTATTCCAACTATTGAAAGTATTGTGCTCATATGTGAATTCATTATCTGAAATAGTGGAAGATGAATTTGCCGCAATAGTTATATTATCCATGCTTCCGCTTCCGCCGTTTGCGTCAAAGGTTATAGAGTAACTATTCAGACTCCACTGGGCATAGAGATTTATTTCATCTTCATCAAGTACGATTTGATCACCTTCTGAGCAACTGACTCCTGATCCATCACTCTGGTAATTCCATCCAGTAAAAGAATAAGCTGTTTTGCTAAAGGTATTTGTCGGAATAGTATAGTTTGTGGATTCTGTTGTTATTGTTACAGTATCCTCACTCCCTCCATTTGGATGAAGGTAAACGGTATACACTGTATCAGAATCAGAATCCGTATCTGAAGATTCTTCATAATACACTGAATCTGTATCCAAAGATTGATCACAAGCCGTCAAAACTAAAAGAATTAATACAATCCCCCTCTTCCAAGCTTTATATTTCATAAAACCTCCCTTTGCTTTATTTTGTATCTGTAGACGTAGTTTGCCGTTCTTAAGAACTCTTTGTCATAATAATGGTTAATTACAGTTCTATTTTCTTCCAATCCGAACGGGATGGAAGAAAAAATAAGACTTTTCACACGATTTTATTTATGCATAATAAGATTATGGGGAATTTAGCAGGCACATTCAATTTCTGGGACCTTGTTTATGCTATGGGGATTGGATGGGGTATTTCCGGTATAGGAATTATTTTATGTGACAAGAAGAAAAACCCTGCTCTTGCCAGTTGGACTATAGTTCTTTTGAGCTGCATCATTCTGCCGTTGGTCGATCATTTGATAAAACCGGGCGCAAAACCTGTATTCACTTGGATTCTTTATATTACCCGGAACATCAATTATCTGTTGGCTCCGCTTTTATGGATGTATACAGTTTTTTTACCAACCGAAAAGAAGTGGCATCCGGCAAAAGCACTACTGCATTTTACACCCTTTCTGCTCTGTGTTAGCATCAATATTTTGTTTCCTCATTTATTTCCAATATTTATTGTTCCCAAAGCAAATGGAACTCCTCCGCCCGCACCAAACCTGTTGATTATATTAAGAGTAAATGGTTCCATTTTAATACAGATCGTCTACAGTATCTTGAGTCTTGTCAAAATCCATCGTCACAAAACCATTGTAGAAAATTATTATTCCAGCAAGAATACATTCAATACCCTGTCATGGTTGAATCTTTTTTTCTACATCAATCTGCTTATCAATACCTTCATGCTTTTGCTTCTCTTGTTTCCAGGACGGTTAGGAGCGCTCTTCGCTCATGGAATATCTTTTACTATTGCACCATTATTATTTTTGTTCTATTTTTTACACTATTCCAAAAAACAGGATGTAAACGGAAATATTACTCAAGACGATCCCAAATATTCCAAGTCTTCTCTG
>JAQQAK010000444.1 GCA_028527945.1 Spirochaetaceae bacterium | reverse complement strand
AGTATCTGTAGAAAGTCTGTTTGTAGTTTCCTATTCTTATATTAAGAAGATCGTCAAGAATATCAACAACATCATTCCAGTAAACAAAACTTTGAGATCTGGTATCCTGTCCAAGTTCTATAAATTCATCCAAAGAATAATTTAGAGTTGAAGAAGAACCAAGATCATATAGCATTGAAATAAAGGCCAAAGTCAAATTTTCATAATCATCAAATGATGCAGGAATTGTAGACTGCATGGGCTGATAAAGACCATAAAAGTTTTGATCTTCGTTCACTGCTGTTTCTGTACTACCTTTTATTCTGCTGTAATCTGATTCTTCCAGCATCTTGGCGTAAACATAGAATTTGAGTTTATCGCTATCAGATAAATTTCCATTACTACTTGAAGCAGCCCTTTTAAAAGCGTCTTTACCAAAAATAAGAATTTCACCAAGCCTATCCTGTGTTTGAGGAAGAGCCAATAAAGAAAGATCCATTAAATAATAACTGTCCAAATCCGGATCAAGTATAAGGTTTGAAGTATCTCCGGAGTGTGTTATCATTTCACGGATATCAGCAATCAGAGAAATAAAATCATCATTATTGCCGCTGCTTTTTGCATCTGCCCATCTCCCACGAACAAGATTCGGCATTAAATGTTCTCTACCACGGATTTCAAGCCCTTCTGTTGTGAACTGAAGATCTTCTCCTCTATTTTCTTGAGCCTTATCAAGCTCGTTAAAAGCAGAATCAATCTTTTTTGCCAAATCAGACAATTCTTTTGATTTATCTTCCTCTAACAAGAATCTCTGGTAGTCTTGAGTATAATTTAAAAGAGATTCTAAAGGTCGTTGATATTCATTTCCATACAGCTCAAGACTTGAAAAACGTATATCATAATTAATACCATTCAAACTAATAAAAAGCATTATCCCCATTGGAATCAGAAAAAAGATATTACTAAGAATTATCTTGGTAGAAATCTTCATTCCACTGAATATTTTACCGATACCTTTATTACTCATGTATACTCCTGCCAAGTTTATACCTTTGGTTCATTATATTATAAAACCTTTTTTTGTTCATGTATTTTTTTTCTATCACCGAATTTATCTACAAATATATTGTATCGTCATTCTAAATTTATCTTCTTATATTAGTATTGGTATTTGTAGTTAATAACTTCACTACTTATCGTAATTTTTTTTAGAAATTTGAAAAAAAGAAAAGCTATTTTTTTAATTATTAAAATTAAAGCTGGCCAGAAAAAAATATCCTGGCCAGCTTTTTTATTCTGGAAGAAATGTCTTTATATCCTTTCCTGATCTTATAATGCTTCGGCCTTCTTCCTGATTTTCAAGCACACCTAAAGCTACGGCTTGCATCATTAAATTTCCAATAGCTGTAGCTTCTATAGGACCTGCTGTAACTTTTATACCGGCAGCATTGGCTGTCATCTGATTTAGAAACATATTTTGCGAGCCTCCACCTATTATGTGAAGCACATCTATTTTCTTTCCGCTAACAGATGATATTGTTTCAATATTTTTTGCGTAAGCTGAAGCCAAACCTTTAAAAATACCTCTGGCAAACTCTGCGTGAGAAGATGGAACCTTCTGTCCTGTTTCATTACAATACGCAATTATTCTTCCAGGCATAGAATCTTCACCTCTGCCGGGCTTTAAAAATCTGGGGTCATCAACATCAAGTGTAAAAAGATCATCTGCTTCAGCTGAAGCCTTCGCGAGTTCGCCATAATCTATTTCTGAACCCTCAGCTTCCCAGTATCGTTTACATTCCTGAAGAATCCACAAACCCATGATATTTTTAAGAAATCTTATTCCGCCGTCAGCAGCACCTTCGTTTGTTAAATTGGCTTTTATACTTTTTTCACTTATATTCGGTTCAGGAATCTCAATGCCGAGAAGCGACCATGTTCCAGAACTTAAGTAAGCTGAGGAGATTTTTTCATCAGCAGGAGCTGCGGCAACAGCAGACGCGGTATCATGACCAGCAACTGAAACTACCTTTATATCATGCTTAATACCAAGCTCACGCGCAAGTTTAGGATTCAAAGAGCCAAGAACCGTTCCCGATTTTACAACATCACCAAATAAAGTGTTTTTAAGATTAAGAGCGTCTATAATTTTTTCAGACCATTTTTTTTCAGAAGGATTAAAAAGCTGGCTTGTTGAGCATATGGAATACTCATTGGCCATAAGAGCTGAAAGCCAGTAATTAAAAAGATCCGGCATCATTAAAAACCTTTCTGCTCTGTTTATCTTTTCAGGATTATTTTCAAGTTCAGCGGCAAGCTGAAAAGCTGTATTTATCTGCATAAATTGAGTTCCGGTTTCATGATACATTGAGTTTTTATCAATCTTTTGAAAAACCTTTTCCATCATACCGTCGGTTCTATCATCCCGATAATGAAAAGGATTTCCTATCAATTGTCCCTTTGAATCAATTAAACCGTAATCAACACCCCAGGTGTCAACTCCAATACTTGATATTTCTTCACCATAAAGAGACACTGCCTTTGAAAGGCCTTCTTTTATTTTCGCAAAAATAAATAAAACATCCCAATATAAACTGCCGTCAACACGGGTGTTTCTTGTCGGAAATCTATTCATAACCTCAAGATTAAATTCGTTCTGAACAGTTCCGACAATTACTCTGCCGCTTTCTGCTCCAAGATCTACTGCAACAAAGCGTTTAATCATAATATCTCTTCCTCAACCTCCGCTTACACTGCTTCTGTACTTCTCGACTTCCCAGTTGCGGATAAAATCTATTTTATCTTCTTTCATAAAAGAATAACCGCCAAAACTGCAGCTGTAAACAGCTATTTTTATATCATCGAAAAAAACTTCTTTGGCAAGTTCAGCAGATTTAAGACTTTGACCAATTCCAAAAATCCCCTTGCCTTTTATTGCGACAAGTTTTGGAGCAATTCCATACTTGTTTATATAATCTTTCATCTCTGAAGGAAGTTGACTTATACTTTCACAATACAATGGTTTAAAACCGCAATATACAATATGATCCGGTGTAAATGATAACTCAAGAGGTTTAAAGGCCTCTAAATCATCAAGAAAAGCCAAAATGTCTTCGTTTACGGCACCTTTAACAAACCATTTCATATCTGAAGGCAAAGCATCCAAGACTTCATCTTCAATTTTTTTTGAAACT
>JAQQAK010000443.1 GCA_028527945.1 Spirochaetaceae bacterium | reverse complement strand
AAATAATAATCCTTGGGACTCGTTTGGATATTCCACAAAGAATTTCATAAGAGATTGTTTCGGCTGTTTTTGCAAGATCTTGTGCGGAAGGTGCTCCTTCTGTATCTCCAAATATTATAACTTTATCGTAAAGTTTGACTTCTAAGTTTTTCCCTAGGTTTACCATCAACTGATCCATGCAGACTGTTCCAGCTACAGGATAAAGTTTGCCGTTTATAAAAACTTTAGATTTATTGCTTAGTTTTCTTGGATAGCCGTCAGCATAACCTACGGGAATTGTTCCTATCCAGCTTTCTTCAGTAGTTTTAAAGAGCCTGCCATATGAGATAGAAGTTCCCTTTGAGACTTTTTTTATGTACATGAGTTTTGATTCAAAATTCATTACAGGTTTTAAGTTTTTTGCTATTGAATCTTGGTTCAAGAGAGATTCTTTTCCTCCGGGTAGGTATCCATAAGAGATTATTCCCGGTCTAATCATATCAAAATGAGCTTCGGGATAGTTTATTATTGCGCCTGAATTAGCTGCATGGATAATTCCATGAGGTATGTTAGCCTTTTCAATTGCAGCTATAGTATTTTTAAAAAGTTTAATTTGTTTTTTGGTAAATTCGATATCAGAAGTCTCTGAACTGTCAGATACAGGAAAATGAGTACACGTACCACAGAGTCTTGCTTTCGCTGAATCATTTATTGATTTTGCCAGTTTTACTGCTTCTGATGGTTTACATCCAATACGCCCCATTCCTGTATCAATTTTTAAATGTAAACCAATGGGGTTTTTCGCTATTGAAGTTATTCTGGATAACTCCTCTTCGCTAGATATCACTGTTTCTATTTCTAATTCTGATATGGTTTTAATTTCTTCAGGTAGAACCGGACCCAGAAGAAGTATGGGCTTTTTTATTCCATCTTGCCTCAGCGCTTCTGCCTCGCTTACAGTGGCTACTGCTAGATAGTTTACTTCACATTCTATAGCGATTTTGCTTATTTCTATAGCTCCATGTCCATATGCGTCTGCTTTTACAGGGAGACAAATCATTGTGTTTTTCTCTGAAAGGTTACGTATTAGTTGAATATTATATTTAAGGTTATTTCTGTTTATATAGGCTCGTGTTGCTCTCATTCTTGATATTTTATCTTTATTGAAAATATTATTCAATTAAACTAAGGTTTCATTGAATAATATAGAGAAGGAAATTGTAATATTTATATTTATTCTAATGTGAAAGGTTTGATAAATTTTACTATTAACTATATACTTAATGTGTAGGGATATGCGTAAATACTTATTGATAATACTAATTTTAATAATCTCAATTTCAGGTTGTAATAATAAATTAACATTTGACACGGAGGTGTCTAATAGTCCCATAGATATTACTTCAGTATCTCGTGGTGCAATATTGTCAGCAAATGATGAAATATCAACTGAATATAAGATTGCTACTCTCGATTTTGAAACTGATAGTATTGTTATATCAATAATAGGTCCAGATGGTAATGTAATATATACAACAGAGACTGATGATGAAAGTAGAATAGAAGTTACAGATACTGGTGGTAGTTTTTCTAATATTACACTTAAGTCGGAATGGGGTGTGGGGCAGTATACTATTAAATATGATTTTTATGCAGATGATGAGATTGTATATTCCGAATATAGAGATTTTTTTGTAACTGATAGTGAGATTAATATTAAAAGTATTAATTCTTATCCACCTGTTTTATATCCTGATGGTGGGGGCTTATTTGATGCTGATTTGTATTACTCTGGAGACGAGTGCTGGCTAAGATGGTCTTTTGATGGGGGGACTATTGCAGAAGGTTCTGTTTCTGATGGATATGAGAGTATTGAAATAAAAGCTCCTGAAACTGAGGGCGTTTATGATTTAACACTCGAAGCGTTCCCTTTTGCTCCGAAAGAAGGGGCTGATTATGAGTTTGAATCTTCTGTAAAAAAGACTATACCTGTTTACGTCAATACAGAACAAAGTTCTGTTAGTGGAGAATTTTCTCCTGCTAGCAAATTTTATACACTTTTTCATTTTAGGGGGAACGCTTATAATTCTTCTGAATCAACTAGTTCTGGAATAGAGAAGCTTGTTTCTGTGGGGAGTCCTCGTCTTGCTGTCAAAAACGGTATTTTTGGATACTATCTTGATAGTGTCTCCGGTTTTTCTTCGGAAGGTTTAATAATTCCCTATGCTGAAGAAAAAATTAGTTCTTTTTCAGTAATGATGTCAGTAATTCCTTATGCTTTTTTCACTTCTTCTAATGAAGAAAGTGGAGAGACTCTTCTTTTATATTCAGGTTATGATGATTTTTATATAAAATTAAAAATTCTTGAAGATGGGAAACTTCGTGGTGAGCTTGCTTTTTCAGATAGTATTTATTCAATAGACTCAAAAAACTCTCTTTTTACAAAAAATGAATACTCCAGTATAAGTTTTACAGTTACAGAAGAAGATAATGTTCTTTCTTTGTCTTTGTATTCTGATGGTGCTTTTGATTCATCAGTTAAATATAATTTATCTGATAACTATTCTTTAAGCTTGCCTAAGGCTGATTCAGTAAATAATGAAGCAGAAACTTTATTATTTACTGATAATAATTTTACAGGATTGGTTGATGAGTTAGGGGTTTACTATGATGATGGAACTGAAAGTGAAGCTGTTGATCCTTTGCAGTTCGAGAGAGCAAAAGAGCTGGAATATGGAAATTCGTTAGTATATGCTGATGGATTTGATAAATCGTCTGAGGAATTGTCTTTAGAAGATTCTACAGCTTCTATTGAAAACAGTATATTAATTATTCCTCCAAATTCTATTGTTGAGTTACCATCATTTGTACCGGCTTATGAAGAAATAATGATTAATATTGAACTTGAAGATTCATCAACTATTAGTGCTAAAGCTGTTTTTTCTGCAGATACTTTAGACGCGGAAGGTTCTTTCGATGAAATAGCGTCTGTAGATCTTTCATCGAAGATTGTTCTCTCTTATGGTGAAACAGGAGAGGGGACCTCTATAGTTGATTTTAGTCTGCTCTTTATGAGTGATGGTGTTCAGGTGGCTTCTTCGGATGAGGAAGAACAGGTTCAAAATACTGGATTTGAAGGTGATTTTAGCAGTGTTAGTTTTAAAATAGAAAATACAAGTTCTGAATTACCACTTAAAATTCAAAGTATATTTATTGTACGAAAGAGTCTGGATTTATCAACAAATATCTCTGATGAGTAACTTTCTAATCCTGAAAGTTGATGGACTTTTTCAGGAGAGGTTTCTGAAAAAATGATAAAAAAGTTTATCTTTATTTTTCAATGTTTTTTAGTATGCATTTTATCTGTTACTGCTGAAAAATTGCCAAAAAATATAACTGTGGCAGTATTAAATACTTCTTCTGCAAAAGTTGATGTTTCTGAGCATGTCTTGAAGAGGCTTGATGAAGGCATTATGGATGTTTTTAGTGGCATAATCGGTTGTCACCCAAAACAGTTTGATTTTTCAATTTCTGAGGAAGATATTATTTCTTTTCTTAGAAATGATAAAACATCAGAAATTGACTATGATGATAAAGAACGTAGAAAACTTCTTAATGAAAGTTTGATTGTTGCAAAATCAATGATTTATTATTCTGTATTCGAAAATACTTCTGGATGGGAAACAGAAATTCAGGTATCATTTAATTTAATAGAAGGTTCTGATCTGATTAGTGTTGGAGCTTTCACAATAGATGCTTATGGAGAAGGACCTAATATTGATGATTCTTTAATTCAGGCTATAAATAATTTATGCCAACAAGCAGATTTTGAGATAAGAGCTATTGATATTTTTAAAGGTGATATTTCTATTGCAGAAGTGATGGGGCGAGATGTTATAATCGAGTTTGCTGATGGCGTAAAGGTTTTTCGAGGAAGTGAATTTAATTTAATTGGGGTTGATGATTCTCTTTCTGAAGTTGAAAAAACTGGGCTTGTAGTTATTAGTAAGGTTAAAGAAAACTCTGCTGTAGGAAGAATCATATATTCAAACTATGAAGTGAAGCCCAGCATGGTTTTAAAGAAGTCTTCCAGGTTTGGTATTGATGCAAATCTGGATGGGAGAATGTATTTTGGGTCTGATGGCCTTGAAGGAGGAGCAGCCGGAGTTAAATTTACTTTTTCCAAGGGGTTTTATGGAATAAGGCCTTTTCTAGGCATTGAAACTCCTTTCCTGACTGATGATTTAAGTAAGCAGTGGTCGGGATTTCCTCTTTCTCCATATTTAGGTGGAGAGTTTTTGTGGAATTGGGGGCGCTTTCAAATAAGACCATCGCTTGCGACAGGAATAACTTTTTCTGTCCCTTTAAATAGTACTGATGAGTTTGCTGTTACTCATATAGGACTTGATCTGGGGCTTTCTTTGTCATTGACGATCTTTGATTTTCTTAAAATAGAACTTGAGGGAGGATATAACCCTTGGATGGTTTTATATAAAATTTATGGTACTGATATTAGCAGTTATGGTGGTATTTATGCCGGAATAAGTGCTACATTTAAATTATAATGCTTTGGAGAGCTTAAATTGAATAGACAGATAATGAACTTGAATATTTTTTTACTTCTATTGTCAGCAGTTTTGTTTTTTTCATGTGTAACTGTAGCAGAGTCAAATGATAGTATATCTAAAAATGTTAAGGTCGGAGAAGACGGAAAAGTAAATTATGTAGAAGTTTCTTCTTTAGAGCAAAAAGCAAAGGTCGATATTTCTGAATTTACAGAATCTGAAAAAATTAAAATTAAATCTTATATCGATTCTATGACATATTTAATCTATTTTAATGATAACCCAGACGTTTCAGATGATTTATTAAAGACAGCAGTGTTCTATGCTAATGAATATTTAGAAAAAGATGGTTTAAATTTTATACAACTTACAGATATTGAACAAATTTTGAATAAGCCTCAGGATGTGTATTTGAATGAAACTGAAGGCAAAGTGGGTTTTATGCAATGGGCAGCTTATCGAGTCCAAGCTGACATTTATTTTAATATATCCACAAATGTTACCGTCAAAAAAGATGATGGGAAATATTTTGTTGATGAAAAAATTGTAATTAGCTGTTATGATATTAACACTTTTAATAAGCTCTTTGATGTTGAGTCTTCAACAAAAAATTCTTCAGTTAGTAATGTATCGGAAGAAGATGCGATAAAGAAGGCTTTTAGAGAGATTGTTCCAGTTTGTGTAAGCAAAGCACTTGATGAAGTTAGAAACAATATAGTTAAAGCAGCTATTAATGGTTTTAGCTATAAAATAATAATACAAAAGCCTGAAAATCAGGAGATTTTAGAAGAGTTTGCCGATAATCTATCATATAAGGTTAAGTTATTGGAGAATGTTTCAACCTCTCCTGAACAGGTTATTTATGATGTGCTTTTTATTGGTGAAGCAACAGAGTTGGAGAGTCTAGTTTGTGAAACAGCTGCAACCGTAGAAGGGTTGGACAGTTTTAGAATTGTTATGCAAAGGGAGAATGAATTAAGTTTTAATACCGGACTATGAGATGAAAAAGCACTTTTTTATTTTACTATTTTTGCTGCTTGTATTTTTCTCTTGTACAACTGTGCCTGAAGCACCGCTCTGGGTATTGGAGACTCCTGTCGATACTGAAAAAAGTCATTTAATTGTTACTGCAGGATTGAGTCCTTCTGGAAATGAAGAAGAAGCAACTACAGCTGCAATAGATAAAGCTATTAAAATAATAGATTCGTTACTTGATGTGGACATTCAGCCGGATATGCCTGTCGAAGTTATAAAGATATATGATAGTTTTATGAATGGTGTACAAGATTCTCTCAATGGTGATTCTTATGGATCATTAAGTGGTATTGTTTTAAAGGATAAATGGGTAGAAGTTGATGGAACAAGACTGATTGTATATATTCTTGTTGACTGTAATAAAGCTCTCATAAAGTCTGAAAATAAATTAATAGAAGATAAATTATCACCTCCTGTTTTAGAAGATTCGATATCTGATGTATCTAATGACAAAGTTGACTCTGAGGATATTCTTAAGGATGTGGTTGAAAATAATAAAAATATTCCACTTTCTGAAGATGAAAAAACAGGAGATACTCTTTCTGATAAAGGTAATGGCTATGATGCTGTATTAAGCTATATTGATGCAGTCGTAGAAGAAGATGATTCTAAAGATAGCGATGTTCAAGAAGAAGTAAATCCAGAAGATAAAGAAAAAATTTTCAAAAGAAATATTGCGAAAGCTGTTGAGAGCGTAAGAAAGCTTTCAATGGAAAAGGTTTCAGGACCTGATCACGCATATATTGGTGAAAAATTTGACAAAAGTTTCAGAGTTAGGATATTGTCATCAGGGAAACCTGCTGTGAACTTACCTGTCTCTGTGAGTTATAAAGAACTTCAGGATAATGGGCGTAAAATCACAAGAAAGACTACTATTCTTTCTGATAGTAGCGGCAATTTAGTCTTTAGGCCACCTGTCCCTGGATGGGCAGGAATAGAGAAGGTCGTTTTTTGTCTTGATATGAGTTCAACTCTTGATCCTCTGAAGGATGTAGATTTTAACTTGCTTCAATACGTTGATGAACTGGATAAAGCCGTTTCTGAGTGTTGTGTCAGTTTTGATGTTGATATACGTTCAAGAGCTTTAGAAATACCTACTTGTATAATGATAATGGATGTCGATCGAAGCGGAAATCCTATTAGCAAAACTGATACGGCTGCGGCTGTTGAGGCAGAACTTATAGAAGCAGGATTTAATGTTAAAATTATTCCGGTAGATTATCGTATGACTGCAATGACTGATCTTGAGCTGATCAAGGCTGTTAAAGACCAGTATAGTGATTCATATTCCAGGTTTATTTTTGGTACGGCTGAAATAAGCAGTTTTGAAGAAAATGATGGTTCAGTAACAATGAAGGTCGCTGGTAAAGTTAAAGCTGCTGAACTTGATAGTGAAAATATCATATTATCACTATCTGAACAGAAGCGGGCACGTGGACGGAATAATCAGGCAATAGTCTCTGCGGCTTTTAATAGTCTTGGCCGGCTTTTTGGTGAAAGACTTATGTCTGAATTACCATAATTTGTTTTATAGTATTTTAAGATTTCCAGGATCGTTAGATATTATCCCTCTGACTCCAGCATCAAGAAGGCGTTTAGCTTCATTTTGATCGTCTACTGTCCAAGGAATTACAGGCCTTCTTCCTATTTTGCTATTAAAGAACATTGATTGTTTGGTTACTTTTTTGTGATCAGGTTTCAAAATGTCAGTTTGTGCTATCCATTTGCCCTCTCCTGATCTCAGATACCATGGAACCTCTTTGTCTGATGAATAAATTATTGCGGTAGGTATATGAGGTGCTTTTTGTTTAAAAAACTTGATCGGCATAGGATTGAAGGAAGAAACCATACATCGTTCTTCAAGTCTATATAATTTTATTAGATCAAAAAGCTTTTCTGTGATTCCTGTTTTATTTGTCTTCATTGTTTTTATTTCTATATCATAATAAGCTTTATTGCCGACTAAATCGAAAAGATCCCGTAATAGCGGAATATGAGTTCCTGCAAAGTTTTGAGCTTTCCATTTACCTGCATCAAGTTTTTTTATCTCATCAAAACTAAGGTCTTCTACAATTGCGTTACAGCCTGTAACTCTTGAAAGATTATCATCATGTGTTACCACCAATTCGCCTGATTTGCATAGGTGAATGTCTAATTCGATTCCTGGTACTTTATTGTTCAGGACTTCCTGGAATGCTGGTAGGGTATTTTCTGGGGCAATTTTTGAATAACCTCTATGAGCAAAAATATATGGTGTTTTTTCCCCTGGGAATAATTTCATTGAAGCATAATATCACTAGTGTATTTATATTTAAAGCTTAAAATTTATCAGCAATAGAATTTGTTAAAATAATTTGTTTCAGGTTATCCTTCTATGCCATATTGCTAACTGAAATACATCTGGTTTTTGATTATTCTGTCATGAATGAAAGACCTTGATTACAATACAGATGAGTGTATAGCAACTCTTGCAACAGGCTGGGAAGAAAGTGCTATTGCTGTTATTCGTACTAGCGGTAGCGGCTCTATTACTCTTGCTTCAAAGGTATTTTCAGCGCCGAAGAAACTTCTTCAGGCTGAAGGTAATACAATAGTTTATGGTTATATAATAGATCCAGATAGTGGAGATAGGGTTGATGAAGTTCTCATAGCTGTTTTCAAGGCACCTAAGAGCTATACTGGCGAAGATAGTGTTGAAATTTTTGGTCATGGTGGAATTCCTGCGGTATCAGGTATTCTGACTGCTTTGAAGAAGGCTGGGTTTCGTGATGCGGCTCCTGGTGAATTCACTATGAGAGCTTTCATAAATGGTAAACTGGACTTGACTCGGGCAGAGGCTGTTCATGAGATTGTAACGGCCAAGACAAAAAGAGCTCATTCGCTTGCAATTAATCGTCTGTCAGGAGCTTTGGAAAATAGAATAGATACTATAAAAACTTCAATATTAAATATACTCTCAAAAGTTGAACTTTTGCTTGATTATCCTGATGATGAACTTGATGGACAGATTTCTGAATACCCGCTGACGTCTGAAGAGATAAAAAGTACTATAATTGAGGTAGATAAACTTGCAGAAAGCTTTAAAACCGGTAAAGTCTTTCGTGAAGGTGTTCCTGTCGCTTTAGCTGGAAAAACTAACGCTGGCAAATCTTCTCTATTTAACATGCTTTTAAAAGAAGATCGTGCAATAGTGTCTGAAATACATGGAACGACTCGTGATTATATTGAGTCCTGGATTACAGTCGGTGGAATTCCTTTAAGGTTATTTGATACTGCCGGGCTTAGAGACTCTGAAAATCCTGTAGAAGCAGAAGGAATAAAACGAAGCGGTGAAGTGATATCTGGCGCGGGAATCGTTCTGTATTTGGTAGATTCAACAGAAGGGCTTACAGATGATGATTTGCGTAATATTGCAAGTTTTTCTTCGAATGAAAAACTTGTAAAAATTTGGAGCAAGTCTGATTCTGATAAAAGTCGAGAATTACCTGAAGGATTTATTGCTGTAAGTTCTGTCACTGGTGAAGGGTTTTCTTTAATGGAGAAGGCTCTTTCTGAAGCCGCTCTTGGACAAAAAGGAATTGGAGATTCTGTTGTTGTTGACTCATTACGGCAGCATGAGCTGCTGGTAAGGGCTTCAGAAGCTCTTAATGCTTCGTTAGGGGCTGCTGTTAATTATGAGCCAATAGATGCTGTAGCAATGGAGCTTAAAGATGCTCTGGATGCTCTTGGGGAAATTACTGGAGAAGTCAGCTCTGCTGATATTCTTGATAATATATTTTCAAATTTTTGCTTGGGAAAATAATTTGGCTAATAAAGATTTTGACGCAATTGTTATAGGTGGAGGTCATGCTGGAATTGAGGCTTCTATGGCTCTTGCCAGGCTTGGTTTTCAGACAATGCTTATAACACAGAGCCTTGACGCTATAGGTAGGCTCTCTTGTAATCCTTCTATAGGAGGATTGTCTAAAGGTAATATAGTTCGAGAGATTGATGCTCTTGGAGGTGAGATGGGGCATCTTGTTGATGCTTCAATGATTCAATTCAGGATTCTTAATCGTAGACGTGGCCCTGCTGTTCAGGCTCCAAGGGCTCAGGCTGACAAGTTTTTGTATAGTCGTCTTGCTAAAGAAACTGTTGAGAGTCAGAAAAACCTTTATCCTTTTCAGGATACTGTAACAGATTTCATTCTTGATCATACTGGTACAAAGGTTTCAGGCGTTATAACAGAACGAGGAAGAAGGTTTACTTGTGAAACCGTTGTTATGACTACCGGCACTTTCATGGAAGGCAAAATATTTATAGGAGATTATGAATCTCCTTCTGGACGAATTGGAGAGCCTGCCGCAATAGGTCTTGGGACATCTTTACGAAGATTGGGGTTTACTGTCGCAAGGCTTAAAACAGGAACTCCCGCCAGAGTTGCTTCTTCTTCTATTGATTATTCAAAAATGGAGCTTCAGCCTGGAGATGAGAAGATGCTTCCTTTTTCATTTTCTCATTCTTCGGTAGATAGGCCTCAAGTTCCGTGTCATGTTACCTATACAAATGAGCAGACTCATAAAATAATACGGGAAAATATTGATAAATCTCCATTATATGGTGGAAAGATAAAAGGTACAGGGCCGCGGTATTGTCCTTCAATAGAGGACAAGGTTGTTCGTTTTCCTGATAGAGACAGGCATCAAATCTTTGTAGAACCTGAAGGTCTTGGTTCTGAGGAAATGTATTTGAATGGAATATCATCTTCATTACCGGAGACTGTTCAGGAAAGTTTTATTAGGACACTTCCTGGGCTTGAGGATGTCTGTATAATGCGTCCTGGTTACGCGGTTGAATATGACTTTCTTGAACCAAGGCAGCTTTTACCATCCTTAATGACAAAGAGAATTCAAGGCTTGTTTAGCGCCGGTCAGACTAATGGCACCTCAGGGTATGAGGAGGCGGGGTGTCAGGGGCTTATGGCAGGAATAAATGCTGCTATGTATATGCAAGGAAAACCTCCTCTTATACTTGACCGAGCAGAAGCTTATACAGGTGTTTTGATAGATGATTTAGTTACTCTTGGAACAAAAGAACCCTATAGAATGTTTACTTCTCGTGCTGAATACCGTCTGTGTTTGCGGCATGATACAGCAGACTTAAGGTTGACTCCTAAAGGTTTTGAAGTTGGGCTTCAGTCTGATGAGGCTGTGAATAGCCTTAAAGAAAAAACTGATGGTATTGATGAAATTAAAGAGCTTTTGTCTTCCAGGCATATAAATAAAACTGATGTTGTTGCAGTTTCTAATCAGCTTCCAAAATTAAAGGAACGTGTAGGTGATAGCTTTGAGAAGCTTATGAGAGTCCCTGAATATTCTTTTGAAGATTTACTGGTTATAGATCCTGAGCTCAATAAATTTGATTTACGATATTTGGAACAAGCTGCTATT
>JAQQAK010000442.1 GCA_028527945.1 Spirochaetaceae bacterium | reverse complement strand
AGTATCTTTTGCAATAGCAAAACAAGCAGCAACACCAGCAATAACATCAGTCTGATCTTCTTTACCATTTTCAAATGTAGGGAATGAAAAATATCCTAATTCAAAACCTTCAGGAGCGTCAGCTGTCATACCAATCTGCCATGTTCCATTAAGAACCATTGCAGCCTGACCATTAAGGAAAAGCATGTTTGCTTCACCAGCTGATATTCCGTTTACACCTTTTGGAAAATATCCTGCTTGTGCCATATCAGCAATAACCTGAAAAGCTTCTGTGCCTTCTGGATCAAAAGATGCTGAAGCATCTCCAGCGTTGAACTTGTCAACGATTCCTGTATCTACAAGTCTTAACATAGGATACTGAAACCAGAATGTACTTGGCCACTGATCCTTGTTACCAAGAGCAACAGGAACAACACCTTCATTCTTTATAGTTTCACAAAGAGCCATAAACTCTTTCATTGTCTTAGGTATTTCCCAACCTTTTTCTGCAAAAAGAGCTTTGTTGTACCATACAACAGTAGCATCTACATCTATAGGTACAGCGTAAATGTCTTCACCATAGGTAACTCTTGCAAGAGCACTATCCATGATAGTGTTACCCCATTCTCCTTCAAGATCATTTGTTAAAGGTTCAACCATTCCACCATCAACAAATGTTCCAAGGTATGAGCCAGGTAGTGTATAGAAAACATCAGGTACCTCGCCTGTGTTCATAGCAGTGTTAAGCTTTACCTTGTATGAAGAATGTTCCATACCCATTTCATTAACTTTGATGTCAGGATATTTTGCCTTGAAACTATCCATAGCGTATTTAATGAATTCTTCTTTATCAGCCTGTCCTGCATAAGCGTGCCATACAGTCAGAGTCTGACCTTCATTTTCAGCGCCATCACTTTCCTGAGTACCACCTGCCCAAACAAAAAGTCCGCAGCAAAGCAGCATCAGTATTCCACTTAGGATTGTGATTCTGTTTTTCATTTACCAGCTCCTTATTACGTATTTATACAACGTATATTCAATAATAATGTGGTTTTACTACATTTGTCAATTATGACACACTACTGTCAGAGCAATAATAGAATCATAAAAGAGTAGAAATGTTATCAATTAAAAGCTGTAGAAAACCTTTTCTGTCAATATCAAAACAAACATCAGCGTTTGGTGAAAGCCCAAACACATTATTATAATCAACAACAGTACAGCCAAGTGTAAGCCGTCCTTCTGTCTCTATTTGTACATTTAAGTTTTTTGTAACAAAAAGTTCTGGAGCAATTGCCCATGCAACAGCACATATATCGTGCATATGAGCCCCTTCTTCATGCCCTTCTTCTGCCATAAAAGGAGGTGTAGTAGATTTATGAAAGAAATCAAGAAGCTCGGCAACAAGAGGGCCTGTTTTGTTTGTCATCTTTCTGAATATTTCAAATTCATCAGGAAATATTTGAGCTTTAAGCGTTACATCCAGACCACACATGGTAATAGGAACTCCAGATCTAAAAACAATATCCGCAGCCTCCGGGTCTATCATTATATTAAACTCAGCGTCAGGAAGCCAGTTTCCACCAAAACAAGCGCCACCCATAAGAACGATTCTTTCAATTTTATCAGTTAATTCAGGATGAGCTGAAAGAAGTAAAGCCACATTAGTTAATGGGCCTGTAGGAATTATAGTTACTTTTTCTTCTGATTCACGCAATACTGCGGCTTGTGCTTCAAGAGCTGTTCTGCTGCTTAATAAAAAAGAAGGCGCAGGAAG
Source organism: Spirochaetaceae bacterium (assembly GCA_028527945.1). GTDB lineage: Bacteria > Spirochaetota > Spirochaetia > UBA9216 > UBA9216 > Thalassospirochaeta. Next base: position 1,879 of record JAQQAK010000442.1, on the reverse strand, counting down.
TTCAGGGCCGTCAAGACCGCTTTCACCATGCGTCTCTATATCAGGCTGAACTTCCCTTCTAAGAGGCTTTATGGCTCCGGCAGCGACTTCAACCTCTTTGCCAAGAAAAGAGACAACCTTCATAGCATTCAAGGTTGTCTTTTCTATGCTGGAATTTCCAGCAGAAACTGTTATTAAACGAACATCGAGAGAGTCCGAAGCCAACGCAAGCATTATTGCAATTGCGTCATCATGCCCCGGATCACAATCGAGAATTACAGCTTTACTCATTATTTGCAGTGCTTGTTAATAGCCTGATCAAAGTCAGCTATGATATCATCAATATCTTCAACACCCATTGAAACTCTTATCATTCCGTCACGAATAGACATTGCGTCTTTCTGCTCCTGAGGTACATCAAGAAAAGCCATTGTAGAAGGAACCTGACATGTAGTTCTTACAGAACCAAGACTTCCGGCAAAACTTATAAGACGTGTTGAGTCAAGAATATCAACAGCAAGTTCTTCTGTCTCTACTTCAAATGCTAACATTGCGCCAAATGTAGGTATTTCATCTTTAGCTGTTTCATGTCCAGGATGTGATTCAAGTCCAGGATACCATACTCTTCTAACTTCTTTTCTGCCTTCCAGGTATTTTGCAAGCTTCATAGCGTTTGAGCATGATCTTTCCATTCTCAAAGATAGAGTCTGGCAGCCTCTAAGAAGCATCCAGGCATTAAATGGGCTGATAGCTCCACCAAGCTTTGTAAGAGAATTCCATCTCATGTAATACATAAAATCATCTTTAAGAAGACCGTATTTAACAGCAATTACACCACCAAGAACATCAGAATGTCCGCCGATAAACTTTGTCGCAGATTCAACAACAATATCAACACCAAGTTCAAGAGGTCTGCTTACCCATGGAGATGCAAATGTATTATCACATAAAACAATAATTCCGTTCTCATGAGCCCATTTAACAAGCTTTTTAATAGAAGGAACTTTCATTGTAGGATTAGCAATAGTTTCTACATAAAGAAGTTTTGTATTATCTTTTTTGGCTTTTTCTACCATAGAAAGGTCTGTTGTATCGACAAATGTTGTTTCTATACCAAAATCAGTCCATCTATGATCAAGCATTTCATGTGTAGAAGAATAAGTTGTCCAGTCTCCGATAATATGATCTCCTGCTTTTAACAAAGCAAAAAGAACTGTTGAAATAGCAGCCATTCCAGATGCAGTAGCAAGACAGTCATCTGCACCTTCAAGAACCTTCATTTGATCCTCAAATTTATATTCACTAGGATTACCGCATCGTGTATATATGTTGACGTCTTTTCTTTCACCATCTATTACGCGTTGGTAGATGCTTTTATCATATTCAAAGTTAGACGACATATAAATAGGAGCGCTTATAGATTGTGAATCCTCTTCCGGAGAAAAATATACCGCCTTACTTTCAAAAGATAGTTTATTTAGATCCGTTTCTTCCATTTTCATTCTACTCATAGTAAAATACTCCTGTAAATTATCATATTCTCGTGATTAGATAAGCCTGGTATATTTTTCTTATATCAGTACTTGTCCCGTTTACAATATTATTATATAGTATCACCACATCTTATGTCAATCTAATGTGGTAAAACTGCATAACAGGATAGAGAGATTAATATGGAGAATCATACGCAAGGAAGCGCGCTAGCCAAAATAAAAAGTCAACTATTAAGTCTTTCAAAGTCAGAAAAAACTGTAGCTCTTTGGTTTATCGAAAATCCAGAAAAAATAAGAAGCTTGAGTATGGCGGAGATTGCTACAATATGTAATGTTAGCGACACAACCGTTCTTCGAATGTGTAGAACTATAGGATTTAAGGGTTTTACAGATCTGAAAATTTCTAT
>JAQQAK010000441.1 GCA_028527945.1 Spirochaetaceae bacterium | reverse complement strand
AGAATGAAATTATTGCGACCCCAACACTGATAGCTGACATTTCAAGAAACCGACTTTTAAATGATAAATCTTTTGCTACTGAGATATAGTAATTGAACATAAAAATAATGAGCACAGCAATTACTAATGTAATTATGAGGTTCGCAAATGGATTGGAGAAAAGTAGAAACGGTAAAATAAGGAGTGCTACAGTTATGATGTAGGCCAGTCCTGTATAGAGACTTGAACTAAGAGCTTTGTCTTCTTTTTCTTGTTTTTTTGATAAATATTCACTTGCGCCCATTGATAAAGATGCTGAAATTCCTGTTATGAGTCCCAACATCGCAATATTTCGGCTGTCCTGGATAGCGAAGGTATATCCTGCCAGAGCACCTGTAAGCTCTACTAGTGCATCGTTAAGCCCCAGGACAATAGATCCCATATAGTTGAGTCGTTTTTCATCAAGCATGTCTATAAGTTCACGTTCATGACGTTCTTCGTCATCTATAATTGTTTTTAGTTCAGGTAGTTTTTCTGCTATTTTCTTATAGTCTTCATGGGCATAAGCCTCTGCTTTTTCTAGTTGTTTGAAAGTAAAGGTTATTCCAAAGAATCTGGCAAAGATTAAGTACAAAAGAATCTTGAGCCTTCTTGGTTTTACATCTTGTCCAGAATAGCTTTTTAGAATCTTATAGTGTTTTCTTTCATCGTTTGCAATCTGTCTCAAGATTTTACTATTTGCAGGGTTTTTATGCCTGTCAGCAATTTTTCCATAGATAATTGACGCATCCAGCTCATTTCTTTGATCAGCCACTATTTCATCTATAACTTCTTTTGATAAATCCGCCATTGTTTTCTCCTGTCTAAGTATCAGATTTATGATAGATTTTTTATTCCATTACTGCAATGGTAATATATAGAAGTTGAAGAGAGTTTAAAAGGAGTCGATAAGGTTATTTTTTAACCTTTTGGTAACTCAATCTTTCCTTATTGTTCTTGACCAAGAAGAGAGCTTTGAGTTCGCCATATGGTATTATTTTTTTATTTCGACTCTGTTTCGGCCGTTTTCTTTGGCTGCGTAAAGGGCTGTGTCTGCGTTTTTTAATACTTTGGCTGCATCCTTTGTTTTCCCATTAAAACTGGCCACACCTGAGCTAATGGTTACTTGAACTTTTTTTACATTGCTTAAACTCTTTTTTCGGCCGGACTTTTTCCGTTTTGCGCCTTTTTGACGGATGGAAAACATTTTCATCTCTATTGCCATCCTTGCTTCATTCATTTGCTTGGCAGATGTTTCTGTATCAGTTTTGCTAAAAACAACACAAAATTCTTCTCCTCCATATCTGTAGGCATTTTTCCCAAAGTGCTGATAAAGTAATGTCGCAACAAGACGTAGAACGTCATCTCCAGCATCATGCCCGTAGGTATCATTAAATTTTTTGAAATGATCAATATCAGACATTGCAAGAGAGTAGTTCCGTCTCAATTTTTTCATTCTTTCATCAAGGGCTCTTCGATTATATAAACCGGTTAATTCATCTATGTATGAATTATCCCAGTAAAGGCGGTAAAGAGCGTGCAATAATATAAGTCCAGCGAAAAAGTAACATATTTGTAAAATTGTCTGATTAACATTGGCTAAGCATGGAAAAATGAAAAAGAGCAAAGTTCCTGTTACCGCTGGTGATAAAGTATTTGTTTTTCTTTCATTGTAAATATAGTTTCCAGTAAGAGGGGCTAAGCATAGAACCAGCGGCCATGGAATGAATACTCCTGAATTTGTAAAGCAAACTTCCAGTATTTTACTATTGATGTTTGGCAGTAAATAAATAACAAATGGAAAAACTACTGCAAGTAATTTGAAATATAGTGTTGTTAAATTTTTAATTTTATCAGGAAGAAGAAAGATTAAGTTTATTGCTATTGGTAATATCAGAATATTTGTTTTTGAAAAAATAATTTTTTCTATTGAGGCTGATAACCCAACTTTATCTGCATAGATTGTTAGCGATATTATCATCAAAAACACAGATAGTAGAACAATTCTCTGTTCAGATATTCTGTATGCAAGAAATGCTGATACAAGAAAAACTACGGGTGCAAGAAATACAATTTTTTTACTCATCTCAAAGAATGGCTTGAACATTTCAATATCTGTTAAAAGATAATGGCTGTATAAAATGAAAATAAATAGGGCTAAGTAAAGGACGATTTGTTTGAAATTCCAACGCTGCAAAAACTTCTCCTGATGCTTGTTCTTTCGAGACTTTCTAAATAGAAGTGTACAGGTTTATTGTATATTTTTTCAATATTAAAAATTACTAAACAGGAAGGTTTCTTGGTAAGGGAGCTAATTGGGAGAAGCGAGTATTTAGGATATGGCTAAATAAGCTTTTTTATATACAATAAAGCTTCTAATGTTTAAAATATATAGAAGATTTTATACATTAATGGAGGCCTTTTATATGGATAATCGTAACGCCTATATGCTTAACAAGAGCAATCATAAAAAAAACTATGACTGGTGGTGGCATTCTTTAGTCGCTGAAAATGAAAAGACTGGAGAGCTTGAGCCATTTTTTATTGAGTACTATGTTATTAATCCTGGTATAGCCTCGGAGTCTCCTGTTTTTGGACAACTTCCAGGGCAGAGCCAAAAGCCATGTTACGCAATGATTAAGGCCGGTAAATGGGGAGAAGATAAGGCTCAGATTCATAATTTTTATGCTATATCAGACTTTTCAGCTTCTAAAGAAATAATGGATGTTAAAATTGGGGCTAATACAGCTACAGAGAAGCATCTTGAGGGTGCTGTTAGTATGAGCGTAGAAGATGCCGCTGCTCATCCGGAGTACATGTCAGACGCTGGAGATTTGAGTTGGAATCTTGAGGCAGAAAAGGTTATGTCTTACTCGGTTGGTTTTGGGGCCTCTCCTTTGCTGAGACGTTCAAATCTCTTTGATATGTTTTGGCACATTCAGGGAATGAAAACACTGTATAATGGAACTATCAATTTCAATGGCCAGAAATACCGGGTACGGCCGGAAACTTCTGCTGGATATCAAGACAAGAATTGGGGCCGGGATTATACCAATCCGTGGATATGGCTTAACTGTAACAGATTTTTTGATCAGAATGGGAGTTCTGTTGAATCTGCTTCCCTTGATATTGGCGGTGGTAATCCAAGAGTTGCCGGTATAGATTTGGGAGAAAAAATCCTGGTGGCCTTTCGCTATGAAGGGAAGCTTTACGAGTTTAATTTTACCCATCTTTTTTTTCAAAAACAGATATGGTCATGTAATGTTGAAAGCGACACGGTCTTCTGGAATGTTGATGTTTTTAACAAAACTCATCATTTAAAGGTTCGTTTTTCAGCACCGAGAAAGCTGATGGTTCTTGTAAAATATGAAAATCCTGATGGAAAAGTAAATCATAAAGAACTGTGGAACGGTGGACACGCCTCTGGCTTTGTTGAACTCTATAGTAAGAATCGAAAAAAAGAAGAACTTGTCTGTCATCTTGATGGAGAGCTTGGTGGCTGCGAATATGGTAGATACTAAAAAAGAGGCTGCTTTTATAAAACAGCCCCTTCTGGTTGAGTTTTTTTGTTAAAAAAACTATATAGCCTTATATCTTTCAAGCACTTCTTTTATAACGGTGCCGTCAATCTTTTTAAGGCCCTTGTTAACCATCCTCTTTTTGAAGCGTGAAAGTTTGAGGGTCTCAAGCGGCTTTTTGCCGTCCATCATTTTTACGGTTGAATCAAGAAGAACTCTTACATCGTAGACAGAGTTGAATACCTCAGGAACTCCACGGTCAACATTAAGCAAGGTATACACTGCTTCCATTGCGGTTCTTACAGAGTACTCTGTTGTGAATACTGTGTCGCGAACAGTATCGGCAAACTGTCCAAGGAACGCGAAGTTAACACATCCGTCCGGTACGACCTTTGGCCTGTCTCCTGCGGTTCTTGGCATAAAGAATGCTGTAATGTAGGGCATCATACAAGGAATTGCTTTCGCGGAGGTCTTTGCCATTTCAGGAATCTGATCTACAGGTACACCAAGGTGGTAGAGCCATTCCTGTGTAATCTCGTAACCGCTGCATTCCTTCATTGGTTTTTTGATAAAGTCACCAGGTACATCTGTAAAGAGTCCGTAAACCCATACAACAAGCTGATCTTTAGGCTGATCCTTAAAGTGAGGCTGACGGTTAAGGGTGTAGCTTAGAAGCCAGCTTGAATCTTTTGCTGTAATAATTCCGCCGGTAACAACCTTTCCACTGAAAGGATCACGTTTACAAACCTTTTCGATATATGGAGGAATCTTGTCATCAAGGGTTGTTACAGTTGCTGATTCCCAGTTTGTAGCCTTTGTGTCGGTACAGAATTTGTCAGGATGTCCAAAAGAAGGATCCTGTTTTGCGATGTTTCTCCATAGTTCCCAGCATCCGCCGCCTTCGCCTTTGAACTCAGGTGCTGTGTCGTGGTCGCCAAGTGTTGAGTTTTCAGTACAGCTTCCGTTTGTAACAAAAACCAGATCATCCTCTATTAGATCTATGCTCTGTTTTTCACCGTTTTTAATACATTCAATCTTTTTGGCAATCTTCTTGCTGCCTTTCTTTTCAAAGATAACGTTCGTAACCTGTGTGTCATATTGAAAATCAACGCCATTCTTTTCAAGGTATTTAACCATTGGAAGGATGAGTGATTCGTATTGGTTGTATTTTGTGAACTTGAGAGCACTGAAGTCCGGGAGGCCGCCAATGTGGTGAATGAATCTCTGTATATAGAGCTTCATCTCAAGGGCGCTGTGCCATTCTTCAAAGGCGAACATTGTTCTCCAGTAGAGCCAGAAGTTTGATGAAAAGAAGTTGTCATCAAAGTAATCTTCAATCTTCTTGTCGTATAATTCCTTGTCTGATGTAAAAAAGAGTTTAACTATCTGCTTTGATGCCTCTTCGTTTAGGCCAAACTTTCCATCTGTGTGAGCGTCTTCTCCGCGGTTTACGGTAGCTCTCATTAATGAATAATTGGGGTCTTCTTTGTTAAGCCAGTAGTATTCATCCAGTACTGACACACCTTCTGTCTCTATAGAAGGAATTGATCTGAACAGATCCCAAAGACATTCAAAGTGGTTTTCCATCTCACGTCCGCCCCGAATGATAAAACCCTTTTCGTTATCGTTTATTCCGTCACAGGCTCCGCCTGGAAGTGACATTTCTTCAAGAATGTGAATTCTGCTTCCCTTCATCTGGCCGTCTCTGACCATGAAGCAGGCTGCCGCGAGTGATGCAAGGCCCGAGCCAACAAGATAAGCTGATTTTGTGTCTACCCCTTCGGGCTTTTTGGGGCGGGCAAATGCTTCGTAGTTTCCATTACTGTAATACATCTCTAATACCTCTCATTATGTCGCGGAGAATTACTCCGTTTGATTAATTATAAGATATCGATGTAGCAGAAATAAAGGTATAGACAATAAATAGGCTGTGTCTGAAATTTTGACGGATAGGGTTATTTGTCTAGTTTTTACTTTTTTTTGAAGAAAAGCACTCAAGAGCTTTTTCTATATCACCATGAATGAGAATTCCCAGTTTCTCAATAATACTGGCCGGATCTTTAATCATGCCTTCATTGAGCCACTCAAGGGTAAGCCCCACAAAGCCGTATTTATAGAAATTTGCGATAAATGTTTTATCTTCTTCCCTTACAGACAGTCCAGAAGCCTTTTCATCAACAACACCTTTTAGGAGGTTTAATGTTTCAGCATAGAGAAAGTTCTCAAGGTGTTCACGACTGAGAGAATGATAGGTTTTTAACACAAAATCTTTATTATCAAGAATGTAGTTGAAGATCCTCAGAAAACCTTCCTGCCATGTCGCGTAAGTACGTTTGTCTGATAGTGCTTCGAGAGCCTCTTTTTCATAAATCCATTCTATTAAATCGTAGATGTCTTTAAAGTGGTAATAAAAAGTCTGCCGGTTTATTCCGCAGCTGTCGGTTATGTTTTTTACAGTAATTTTATTAAGAGGTTTTTCTGTCGAGATTTCCTTCAGGCTCTGTGCAATCGCAAGTTTTGTTATAGCTGACATAAAACTAGGATGAGTATAACCGAAAAGCAAATATTTGTGAACAATTCAAAAAGCAGAATCTTTGTAGAAGTAAAATCACCCGCTTTGTAAAATAACTTGCAAGCGGGTTGTTTGACTGTTAGAAATTATAATCAGGATCTTTTATAGGCGCTGTTTCTCTGTTATATTTCAGAATCTTGTTATAGTAGTCATCGCTTATATATTGGGGCTTATAATTTTCTCCATATCTTTCCAGCTGAGCAGTGAAACTTCTGATATGATTTCTTGAGCCCTTCATCAGGTTTTGATAAAGAATTTTAACCTCTTTATTTTCTGATTCTGAATATACTTTTTGAAGGTCTGCTATATCCAGATCTTCTATAATAGCGCCAATTTTAGAGGCATCTGTTATAGAATTACTCCCTTTATTTATAAAGTCATTGTAATAATTTTGAAGCCTTGTATTGTTAAATACTCCCTCCTTTAGATTATTTA
>JAQQAK010000440.1 GCA_028527945.1 Spirochaetaceae bacterium | reverse complement strand
AATGACTCCCAAAATAGTTCCCAAAATGCAGCATAAACTCTTTATACTGACACCATTAAGAAGAATGAGAGTTACAGCAGAAACAAGAACAACTAAAACAATGGCAGACAATACCGGAGAATAACCTCTTAAAACAAGAGGCAGGAATATCGTAAAAACACAAACAAAGGTATAGATTAATCCAATGCCAGACATCAGACCTTTCTTTTGCCCAACAAGAATTAGTGACGCAAAAAAAAGTACTGCAATTAGATAAATTGCTGGAGCACGAAAATAGTTATAAACACGTACCTGAAACTCTCCACTGGCAACCTTATCAACTACCACAATCAAATATCGTCCAAGCTTTCCGACAACACTATTATAAGTCGAAAGATGATTATCAGCTGAAACAATTTCTCCACGGTGTTCACCAGTCATCAATTTTACTTGCAAACTTTGCGAACCTGTTAGTAAATCCTTCTGATAATGGCTGTCCTGAAGTTTTTCAGAACTAACCTCAATAACCTTTGCAACCTCATAATCAACCGTGGCTCCACTCATGCCAGCCTTATATTGATTATAAGGTAAACTTTTTACTAAAAAGATAAGAATAATTGTTATGGCAGCAGATGCAATAAGAGTAATTAGTGTCCTGAAGTCTTTTATCATTTATAAAGCTTCTCTCTTTCCTGATTATTTTAGGCTTGTTTTAGTCTATTTAAAGACGATGGTATGATTACCGGACAAAAATACCCTGTCATCAAAAACCAGCTGCATAGCCTTGGCGAGCACTGATTTTTCAACTTCACGCCCGGCCTTTGCCAGCTGTGTTGGATTCTGCTTATGTGTAATATGAATTACATCCTGCTCTATAATTGGTCCATCATCAAGATCCTGATTTACAAAATGTGCTGTAGCACCAACAAGCTTGACACCTCGCTCATAAGCCTGTCTGTATGGATTTGCTCCAATAAAAGCAGGAAGAAATGAATGGTGAATATTAATTATTTTCTCATGAAATTTGTCAGTAAAAGCAGGAGAAAGGATTCTCATATATTTTGCGAGAACAATATACTCAGGATTATATTGTTCAATTGTATTAATAACCTTTCGCTCATGTTCCTCTCTGGATATATTTTCATGAGAAATATAATGGTAAGGAACCCCCATTTTTTCTGTAAACTCACGAAGCGAATCATAATTACTTATTACAGCAAGAATATTCGCGTTAATATTATTAAAGAAATTTCTAACAAGAATATCACCTAAACAGTGATGCTCTTTTGTAGCCATTACAATAATATTCTTTTTTCGTTTTCCATGAAGCTTAATATCAGCTGCCTCACCAAGTACAGAACTTAAATCATCATATAAAGCTCCGGAATCATAAGTTCCGCAAAACTCTATCCGCATAAAGAACTGCTTTTCATCCGAATCAACGAACTGATCGCTTTCAAGAATATTAAGATTATGCTTAAAAAGTATTTGAGTAATATCATATACTATTCCTGTTTTATCAGGACAATTTATTTTTAAGGTATGTTTTACCATATTATCCGCCTCTGTTTTGTTTTAAGTATAAAACCTGCTATTAAACTAATCTAAAAACAAATTTATTTTAAGGTAGTTAATTGCTGATTTTAAATACTGATTATGTCACTTTGCCATTTCATTTTTTATGAAATTTATTATCCAAATGATTGCTCTTACTGTAACGTCTTCACATAGGTGTTCTGGATCATTTTTATTGAACCCTCCTGGACGTATTTTGCTACATAACAAGCTATAAAAGTTTTTCTCAAATCCTTCCGCGAAAGAATAACAAATCTCAATAGTTTCTTTATCTTCAAGATTTATAAATCTGCCATAGATTCCAATAAAAAGCAAAGTGCCTTCAACCAAGCCACATTGAGCACCATACTTACCAGCTCCATGCATACCAACTGCGGCATCTATAACCTGAGAAGAAATCTCAATTGAAAAAGCTTTTGATAATGTTTTTAAAGTTGTTGTCGCGCAATTAAGATCATCAATCCAATAATATGAATGAACCACATCTCTTACTTCTGAGTCTGTCATTATAAAGAGCCTCCTCTAAATAAAACTTATTAATACAAATCGTGAATAATATAATTCATTAATTCCACTTTTGTATTTCTATGATATTACCTTCTGGGTCTTTTGCGTAAACTACAGTTATATTGCCTACCCCATCAATATCCGCGTCAATTAACTTTCCAAGAACAGAGCCTCCGTTTTCCAAAAGCTGATTCAATTTAGCTTCAACATCATCTACCGCAAACGCAATATGTCCAAAACCCTCAAGATTTATATTTTTTCCTGAACCACTTATATTTTCATTATATTCAAAGATCTCAAGAGTTGGTCCATTTGACTCATAGCCGGGAAGTGATAAATGAATTCCCTTTATTCTTGCGTCTGATAAACTTGTTAATTCATCAACCCACTCTCCCGCAAGATCTCTTTCAGGAAGAACTGGAGTGCAGTCAAAAACTTTGATATAGAAACCAGCCAAGTCTTTCCAATTCCTGCTTATAATATTAACATGTGAGAATTTTGTTTTCATTTTTACTCCTCGTTGCTATTAATAAGTCCCGTCTACTCTTCATGATTTTCTAATAAATTTTCTCTACTGTCCAGTTACAATCAACCCAAAGACCTATTACATCAATCTTTGAATACCATGAAGCAACAAGTTTTGAAGCAATTATAATCTGTTTCTTTTGAGCCTCATCTCCCAGAGTATTAGCGGCACAATCATAATGCCCAACAACTGCAACAAGATCTGAACCATGATTGTTTATCGAAATATCAAGTCTTTTTTGTATAGACTCAATAATACAAGAGTCCTTATTCTCTGAAAGGATCTTGTTTGGACCAGGTTCTGTAATCATGTCGATAAATTCTTTTTTATATTCTTTTTTTATATAATTAATTACTGGAAGCTGAACCCTTCCATCCATACAATTTATTGCTGTTGCAAATTTCATAAGAAAATCTCCTATTAAAACAATTATAGCCTCTCAACGCTTTAGAGCATGTGATTATTAAAAACTCTCTGAGCTTTGAAAGAGCCTCGTTTACTAATATATTCAACTGTATATTTTAGACTTCATTATAGGTTGCCTGATAAGGGTAAACCCCAAAGACCTCTACTCTCCGGATTAGATTTTGCAAAGATTGCTTTATATTATTAAAACAAAGTGAAGTATACAACTATCATTTTTATACATATATTTTTTGTTGCTTATTAAAAAGCCTCTAAAAAAGATTGACCTTTTCTGCTAAATTAATAATTTTTAAAGTTGTATATGAAAACTACTGATAAAGACTTCAGCGGGAGACTTCAATCCTGCATAAACTATGTTTATTCAATCTCTTTTAGATTCTGCGCTGATGCTCACATGGCAGAAGATTTGGCTCAGAAAACGCTTTTATCAGCATGGGAAAAAAGAGGACAGCTCCGGGAGCTTGATAAAATGACCGGATGGCTAAGACAGATATGTCTTAATCATTATCTCTCAGATCAACGTAAAAATGGACGAATTATTCAGCCGGAAGACGGGTTTGAAGACGATTATCAGGATACAGCGCCCCTTCCAGAGCAGGAACTTGCCGTTGATGAGTCGGTTAGAGAACTTCAGGACGGCTGTTTTACCGCTATGGCGTCCAGACTTTCCCTGCCGCAAAAAACTGCTTTTATTCTTGTTGATATGCTTGGTTTAACAATTACCGAGGCATCTGATTTGCTTGAGCTGTCTGTTTCATCTGTAAAATCCTTACTTTTTAGGGCAAGAAGTGGCCTTAACGCCTTCTTTGGACACCACTGCCAGTGGGTTCTGCCAGAAAATTCCTGCCGCTGTCTGGCTTGGCAGGAATTTTCCGCGAGACGAGAACAACTTCGGGAAGAAGTCCGAAGGCATGGCGGAGCTCCCGATTTAAGTGACCCAAAGTACGCTGAAAAAAGTGATACCAAAACAATGGATACTGTAATTGGCCTTTTCAGAACACTTCCTGAAAGAAAACCGGATGAATCGTGGTATGAATCGACGGCCCTTATGGTTGGCACTATGTTACAGAAAGAAAAAAACATATAATTTTTGCGCACCTTTTCGTCCCTTGATGTGTCATTAATAATAACAGGAGAAGATATGACACGAGACAAAATTTTAAAAGAACTGGCGCCATGCGGACTGGACTGCTCAAGGTGCGCGTCTTTCAAGGACGGCAAAATATCAAAACAAAGCAAACAACTTTTAGAGATGCTTGACGGATACAGCAGGATGGCAACAAAGATGTCAACATTTTTTGAGCCGTTTAAAGAGTACGAATCCTTTGAGAATATCCTTGCATTTTTCGCTGAAGCTAAATGCGGAGGCTGCCGTGGTAACAGTAAAGCAGGTATGCCTGGATGCGCGGCAAAAAGCTGTGTTACAGAGAATAATATTGACTTTTGCGGTGAATGTTCAAACTTTCCATGTGATAAAAACAATTATAATAAAAACCTGCGTGGAAGATGGATTCAGAATGGCGAAATGATCAAAAAAGATGGACTCCAGGCCTATTATGAGACACAAAAGGCTAAAAAACGTTATTTATACTAAAGCGTAAAAAATGCCGGACTGGTGTAGAAAAAAGGGATCAGGATTTTTCTTTTAGCTTAAGCACCAATACCGGCATTATTGCTATTAAAAGAAGCACAATCAGCCAGGTATTTCCATTAAAAATATTCAGCTGCTCCAACAAGTACGAAGTGGATCTATTTTCCCCATAATATCCAACAAAAAAATCAAGAAATAAGGCCAGAGATGCCCAAATTACACCAATCAAGATAGCTCTTTTGCTTGTCAACGAAGATTTATTCAAATTAACCAATAAAAACGAAACAAAAAGAATATAGATTATATTTACCGGAAGCAATATTGCCTTGGCAAGTATCTCGTTCTCTATGTAATTAAGAACAAAATTATTGCGGATTATTCCAAGAGAAATTGTACAAATTGTTAAAAATATAAATCCGAGAACTGAAGTTATAACAAGTTTTTTCATCTACAATCCTTTTTTACTGCTCAAAAACTGGAGATACCACGGGAGTCCAATTTACAATTATGATTATTAAAATGCAAGACATACAAAACCAACAGAACCGTCTACCTTAATAGGCAGATGGATAAAGGTTTTAAAAGAGGAGAAGGTCTTCATATAGTTGATTCAGCATTGGGAAAAATTCATGCTGGAGCTTCTACCCTCACAGCCCAAGCAGTGCCAAATTATGCAGGTAATATTCTGCAAGGCTCAAGCTTTTTAAGAAAGGTAATAATACCTTTTGATATTTTTAGGGGACAAAGATTTTACAAAAAATATATAACGAAGAGCTAAGAGGACAAGACGAATTTACTCAGCAATAGGAAATGCTTTATAAACAGAGGCTCAACAACTAAATACATTTTTTCTGTACTTTTTAAAATATAAGGAATAAATTTAAAGCAGGAGGAACATTATGGAAATAGAACCTTTAACTCCTGAAACAACACTACCGGCATTTCCCGAACTGGAAGAGAAGCCTACTATACCGGAAGATAATTCCCAGCAAGCAGAAGTCATTGAAGATGAAGATATCGGCAATAATGTAGATCTGCTATCATGAAAACCAGAAGCTGAAACAAACTTTGTTATAGCTCTCCTTTCAAGCCTATTGATTCAGCGGCAACCTTCATTCCATCAATACATTCCTGCATCAAATCTTCAATTTCAAGGCCAAGCATACCGGCGCCTTTTAAAACAAGATTGCGATCGACCCCGGCAGCGAATCCTTTTGACTTCCACTTTTTTTTGACAGACTTAACAGTTAAATCAAGAACACTTTTGTTAGGTCTCATAAGACAGGTAGCATTAATGAGGCCGGTAAGCTCATCACAGGCAAAAAGATACTTTTCCATTATATGAACCGGTTCTACATCAGAGCAGATACCCCAGCCATGAGAACAGACAGCATGAATATACTCTTCCGGCCATCCTTCTTCTGACATAATTTCACGAGCCTTTATACAATGCTGCTCTGGATACTTTTCATAATCAATATCATGTAAAAGACCTACTATCCCCCATTTCTCTACATCTTCACCGCGTTTTTCAGCTCCATAGCGCATAACAGCCTCTACGGTAAGTCCATGTGTTATAAGGTTATCAGATTCATTATATTTTTTTAGGAGCGTAAAAGCTTCTTCTCTTGTTGGCATAATTCTTTCCTCCAATTAATCAGACACCTTAATTATGTCATTATTTAAGGAATTTGTGTATAGCAGACTGATAGCCTTTCCTGAAGTTTAAAACGTATTCAAATACCAATTTTCATAAACATAAAAAAGGCTATATCCCCTCAATTGGAATTCTGATATTAAAAACAGAGTCTGCATAACTTAATGTACCATTTATACTTCGTTTCTTAAGCGTCCCATCAAATCCGGTAAACATCACACGAAATCAAAAGAAACTCTTTATAGAATAGGATATATAATCAAAAACCTCCAGTATTATCTAACTTTAGAGAAGCCTGTTTTAACAAACAGGATAGATAATTGATAGAAACTATAAATTAGCCCATCGTTATCTGATGAATACAGAATTTTTATTGAAGGCGGAGCAGCAGTGGATGAAGATGGCGAATTGTATAACCAGTACCACATTGTTTCACCTAAAGGTAAAATAGGACTTTTTGATATTTTTAGAGATTCCCTTTACAATTCTCAAATAACCATTTTTCGATCACCTAAAAAACATATTTTGTCTGTTTATTATTGACGGGCATATGCCCCATATTATCGATATACTTTATACTAAATTGGGTAATGCCAAATCTTCAACAGCCTTGACTGATTCTTCAGGACTGTTTAGATCTTCTTTGCCTTGTAGATATAACACGGGTATCGATATTCCCTTGATACAATTCAGGGGAGTATATTCAAAAAAACTGCTCCACCTGCTATAAGACCAGCCAAGATATCCATCGTTTATGGAATGCGGTTTTCCAGTTCAGCGTAGATTTAAGGCAGCAAGAGCCCCTCTTCAAATAGGTGTGATAGTATAATATGTTTTTCAGTGTTCCAACTTTGTTTTCAAATGGAATTGTCAAGCTTCATACTAATTGCTTTTGCTGTAGGTTCATCTGTAATAAGGCTTTTTATATATCCTTGTTTAGCTGCGCTAATTAGTGCATCAACCTTGCGCTCACCATTTGCTATACAGATAACATTTTTTACTTCTTCAAGAATCTCAAGCGGCATACTTGTCATTGAATATCTTTCTGGTAAAACAAGCTTTTCATGTTTGTCATAAAAAACATGACCAAGAAGATTTCCATGAGGTATAGAAAGGGCTTCAGATGTGTCCAGGTTTTTCTTGAAATATAAAAATTCCTCAAGATATGGATAATCCATATTTAAAGAACCGCCTATTGATATTACAGCAGTATCTATAAACTGATATGTCTTTTTCAATTCTTCAAAACGACTTTTTTCCAGTTCTGTCATATTTTTATGATCAATACATATTGGAAAATTGTTATAGTGACAACGTCCATTAAATGGACGTGAAAAATTATCCAGAATAATACTAGCCTGAAGATAAGGATTATCTGTTCCGCTATACCCAACTATAGAATAAAAG
>JAQQAK010000439.1 GCA_028527945.1 Spirochaetaceae bacterium | reverse complement strand
CGCTCTTCCGATCTCAAAAACGGCGAAATTACTGTAGACACAGCATTCGGAATGGATTCTTCTGAAATCAATGCTTACATTGATTCAGTTCGTCCATAACGCTATAAGCCGGATAGTATAATCTATCCGGCTTTTCGATTTTATATGGAAGATATTAATATGGATGAAATTCTAAGACTGGAAAATATAACAAAAATATATCCTAATGGTGTTACCGCGAATAAGGATGCCAATCTTAGTGTCAGGAAAGGTGAAATCCATGCTCTGGTTGGAGAAAACGGAGCCGGAAAAAGTACTCTTATGAAGATTATCTTTGGTATGGAACAGCCTACTGAAGGTAATATTATCTATAATGGAAAACAAACACAAATAAAAAGCCCTCTTGATGCAATAGCATGTGGAATAGGAATGGTTCATCAGCATTTCATGCTTGTAGAATCTATGACTGTAGCAGAAAATATTGTTTTAGGCGCGGAACCGGGAAAAGGGCCTATTCCTAACAACCGGGCAATGATAGAACAGACAAAAGAAATTATTGAAAAATATAATTTTGTTATTAATCCAAAAGAGAAAATTAGTGACCTTCCAATTGGAACACGTCAGAAAGTTGAAATATTAAAAGCCCTTTACAAGGGTGCTCAGGTTCTTATTTTAGATGAACCAACCGCAGTTCTTACTCCTCAGGAGACTACCGAACTATTTAGAGAACTGCGAGGGCTTAGAGATATGGGGCACACCATAATCTTTATCAGTCATAAGCTTAACGAGATTAAAGAAATATGTGACCGAATAACAATAATGAGAAATGGAACTACTGTAGGTGTGCATGATGTAGGCTCTGTAAGCCAGCAGGAAATTTCAAACCTGATGGTTGGAAAAGATATCGATTGGAACATAGAAAAGAATCCTCCCAAGAGGGGAGAAGTAATATTAGATGTAAAAAATGTTAGCGTACTTGATGAAGCTCAACGCAGCATTTTGAAGGAAGTCAGCTTTTCTCTTCATGCCGGTACAATACTTGGAATTGTAGGTGTTGAAGGAAATGGGCAAAGTGAACTTGTTGAAGCAATCACAGGGCTTCATAAAGCAGACGCTGGTTCTATAAAGTTTCATGGTAATGATATTGCTGATTCTTCAATAAAGCAGATAAGAGAAATGGGACTTGCTCATATTCCTCAGGATCGTATGCTTAGAGGAGCGGTTGTAAACGGCAGTATAGAAGATAATATGATTGCTACATTTATCGACAAAGAAGAATTTAGTAGTGGTCCTGTGTTGAAAACCAAAAAAATAAGAAGCTGGTCAGAAAAGCTGATTAAAGACTTTATGGTAAAAACAGACGGCCCAGAGGTTCCTGTAAAAATGCTTAGTGGTGGAAATATTCAGAAGGTTATTGTAGCCCGCGAGTTTTCATCTAATGCTGATTGTATCATAGCGGATCAGCCTACCAGAGGTATTGATGTAGGTGCTGCAAAATTCATACATAGAAAGCTTATAGAAATGCGTGACAACGGTGTAGCTATAATGCTTATATCTGCTGATCTTTCTGAAATTATGGATGTTAGTGATAGCCTTTTGGTAATGTACGGAGGAAGATTTGTAGCTTATTTTCCTGACGCATCTAAGGTTTCAGAGGAAGAATTAGGTCAGTATATGCTTGGTGTAAAACAGCAAACATCTGAAGAAGTTAAGGGGTGCATAGCATGATAAATAAAAAGAAGCTGTCTTTTGATACAAAATTTGAACTCATGCGCTTTACAGTGGCAATATTAATAGCTATAGGATTGTCTTTTGTAACAATTTTAATTGTTAGTCATGAGCCTCTTTTAGCATTGAGAAAACTCTTTCTTGGGCCAGTTGAGTCTTTTAGAAGATTTGGTAACGTCGTAGAGCTTGCTATAACATTAAGTTTTGCCGGGCTTGCTGTAGCAATTATGTTCAGTGCCAATCAGTTTAACATGGGCGCTGAAGGTGCTTTTTTTGCAAGCGCTGGTGTTGCGGCAATGTTCAGTCTGGCGTTGCCTCTACCTCCGGTTCTTGCTCCATTATTTGCTATTATTGTAGGTGGTATAACAGGGGCTATAATATGTGTTATTCCGGCATGGATTAAAATGAAGTGGGGCGCCAGCGAGCTTGTTTCTTCTTTAATGCTTAACTATGTATTTTACTATCTTACAAAATATTTTGCTTTCACTAAATTTAAGGATCCTAATTGTGGTTTTGTTGGGACATTTAAAATACCTGAAGCTGCCAAGCTTGCGAAAATTGTTCCTCACACAAGAATTCACGCTGGATTGATAATTCTTGTTTTTGTTGTTATTGCTACAATTTTCTTTATGAAAAAGACAAGGTGGGGGTACAATCTCATTCAGACTGGCCAAAATCCTCATTTCGCAAAATATGTCGGAATAAATACTGGAATAGTAATAGCTTATTCTCAGATTGTTGGTGGATTTGTTGCCGGAATGGGAGGCGCTGTAGAAGTTCTTGGAATGTATAATCGGTTCCAGTGGAAAGAGCTTCCAGGTTATGGTTTTGACGGAATTGTTGTTGCCATTATGGCTAAGAATAAGCCTCAATATGTTCCTCTTGCTGCTTTTTTTCTTGCTTATCTTAGAATAGGAGCTGATAAAATGGCTACGGCTACAGATGTTACAAGTGAAATGATTTCTATTATTCAAGGTGTAATTATAATGCTGGTAGCCGCACAGGCTTTCTTGAGTCATAGACGTCAGAAAATGCTTGTAAAGGAGGTAAGTAAGAATGTCTGATTTATTATCATATATACTTACAGCAGAATTTGGATATTCTATGCTGCGTGTAACAACACCCATCCTTTTTGCGGCAATGGGTTCAATTGTGGCTGAAAGTTCTGGCGCTTCAAATATTGCGCTTGAAGGAAACATGCTTTTTGCAGCTCTTTTTGGAGCGATCGGAAGTGGTTTGACAGGCAGTGTCTTCTGGGGACTTATTATTGCAATTGCCGGAGGGCTGATAATTTCTGCTCTTCTTATCTACTTTGGTTTATATCTAAAAACAGATATTATTTTGTCAGGTATTGCGCTTAATACGCTGGCCTCTGGCGGATCTATCTTTTTGATGTATGTAATACTGCATGATAAGGGAAGTACTTCTTCAATTAAAACACTTGTATGTCCAAATATTAATTTACCTGGAATAGAGAATATTCCGGTATTGGGAGACATTCTCTCCGGTCACAATATTTTAACGTACTTTGCGTTTCTGTCAGTAATATTTGTTTGGTTTCTTTTATATAAAACCAAGCTTGGTATGCACATTAGGTGTGTAGGTGAAAATGCTGAGGCCGCAGCGTCTGTTGGTATAAAGATCAAATCTGTAAAACTTGTTTCTCTATTAATAAGTGGAGTTCTTGCGTCTCTTGGTGGAGCTTTTCTGTCAATGGGGTATATGAACGGCTTTTCAAGGGGCATGGTTTCTGGACGAGGTTTTATTGGTCTTGCCGCGGCTGCTATGGGACAGTTATCTCCTGTTCCAACCCTTATAGCGTCATTAATTTTTGGCTGTGCTGATGCTATGTCAAATATAATGGCGGCAATGAGAATTCCTGATGAGTTTGTAAAGCTAATCCCATATGTTACAACAGTGGTTGGCTTGATAGTCATTTCATCATGGAGAACCTGGCGGGTCAAGAAAAAGCGAATTGCTGCTCTTGTTTCTGCTAATTAATATAGAAGGAAAATATAATGAAAACACCAGTTATTATAGATTGTGATCCTGGGCATGATGATGCAATAGCCCTTGTAATGGCATTTGCGAGTAAGGAGCTTGATGTTCTTGCTGTGACAACAACAGCAGGAAATCAGACTCTTGCAAAGACAACAGCAAATGCTTGTAAGGTTTTAACCCTTATAGAAAAGCAGGTCCCTGTTGCAATGGGAGCTAATAACCCGATGGCCAGAGAATTAGAGGTCGCTCCTGCTGTACATGGTGATTCAGGCCTTGATGGGCCGGTTCTTCCTGAACCCGCTTTTGAGCCGGTTGATGAGCCATCATGGGAATTATGTCGCAGACTTATTCTTGAGAGTAAAACTCCTGTTACAATGGTTGCTACAGGGCCTCTTACAAATCTTGGAATTCTTTTTACTAAATATCCTGAAGTCAAAGATAACATTGAGCGAATTAGTATAATGGGCGGTGGTATCGATCATGGCAACTGGACTACTGCTGCTGAGTTTAATATTCTTGTAGATCCTGAAGCTGCTGATATTGTATTTACAAGTGGGATTCCTGTTATAATGTCAGGCTTGGATGTTACAGAAAAGGCTTTGATAAAAAAAGAAGAAGTAGAAGAAATTAGGGCTATGGGACAGACTGTTCCTGTATTTGTTGCAGAACTTCTTGATTTCTTTTTCAAGTTTCATATTGAAATGGGATTTGATGGAGCTCCTCTCCATGACCCTTGTGCTGTTGCGTATTTAATGGCGCCTGAATTGTTTGAAACTGTTGATTACCACGTTATTATAGAAACAGAGGGTAAATATACTACAGGTATGACAATAGCAGACAAGAGAATAAATCCTGATATAGAAAAGCCCAATGCCAAAGTCTGCATGGGGCTTAACAGAAAGAAATTTATAGATCTGCTAAAAGATGTTTGCAGATCATATAATATAGAAGCGTAAGGTTTCTTTTCAAGTTTTTTTACCTTCAGCCCCTGATTTCAGGGGCTGTTTTCTTTTTTTTATGACAAGCAAAATTGATAAAGACCGCAATAAAGAGCAAGGTTCCAAGCATTGCAGCTAACAAGCTGATAGAAACAAGAATACTAAAATATTTTATAGGTTTGAAACTTGCAAAACAGAGTATAAGAAGCCCTGCAATAATAGATAATGTCGTTAAAATAATTGGCCTTCCGGTAACAGAAAAGGTTTTTATGAAAGAATCTTCTATTCCAGATTTTTCAATCTGCATTTGCCGCCTTAACCTTAGCAAGAAATGAATAGAATCATCTACTCCAACTCCTATCGCTATGTTAGTAACCATAATGGTTGTCATGTCCATAGGAATTCCGACAACAGCCATTGTTATATAATAAGTCATTATTCCTGTTAACAAAGGAACAAGTGATACCAGTCCAAATTTTACTGATTTGAAAACAATTGATGTAATAAGGAAAACTACAAATAACGACAGGTCTGTTGAAAAAACTTGTTCCTTGTTCATTATTTGCGATGCTGACATAAAAAGTACCGTATCGCCCCATAAAGCGTAATCTACATCTGTAGAGATATTCTCTGATACAATGTTATCAACCTGCTCAGAGAGTGTTTTTATCCCTGCTTCAGTTATATATTTCATGTTTTCCTGATCATAGGTTCTTATGTAAATGGTAACGCTGTTGAAATCATTGCTTATGAATGTGCCGCTGATTCCCTGCCCATTCACAAGTTTTAAATATCTTGATAAAAGCATAATCAAGCCCTTGTTTTCAGGCAATTCATATTTTCCTTGCATTACCCTGTTTGCATTTTTGAGCATTGTAGAGAATGATGTAATTTTCTGAACGTTAGGAAGTTTTTGTAATTTGTTTTCAATCTCATTAAGTTTTTCAAGATTTTCTGGATGCAGAAAATACCCGTCAGAGCCTTCAGGAGCTTTTAGCGTTACATTCATAGACTGAGCTCCACCTGTATAGCCAAGAATAAGCTCGTTATTTTTTACTACAGGATCATCTGAAGGGAAGTATGCAATATAATCTGCCTGATGAGTTATGTTTCCTTTTGTTAACATAAAAATAACAAAAATAAAAA
>JAQQAK010000438.1 GCA_028527945.1 Spirochaetaceae bacterium | reverse complement strand
CCAATCTCAGTAGCAAAAACAGGAGTAATCGACACAAGAAGAAGTACTGTTATAATAAGTTTATTTTTCATTCTAATATCCACCTTTATATTAAATAGTGCTTTATATTTTTTGGAGAAAACAAAGAGTTCGTTGAAAATTATAGAAAGAAGTAATTTTTTTATGCATAAATAAAATCAACACTCCACTATAATTATAGTAATTGAGAAAACTGATTTCATGTTTTTTTCAGAAAATCTTAAAAAGGTAAAAATATAGACCGCAATTGAAAACTTGATAAAAAAAGTCTTGACTTAAAACTCTTAATTGATATCATTAATATTAAGATGAGTGATTACCTAGACCCTAATAACGAAGAATTGCTTAAAGACTTTTTCATGGAAGCTGAGCTTCAGGTTGATACTTTTGAGCAGAATATTCTTGTACTGGAAAACGAACCCCATAATAAGGAAGCTGTTGATGAAATATTTAGAGCAGCACATACCTTAAAGGGGGCCGCTGGAACGGTGCAGATGGATGAGCTTGCTCATTTTACACATCTGTGCGAAGACACCCTTGATGAAATACGTTCGGGCAATGTAGAAGTAACTACCGAAGTAGTAGATACTATTTTATCTGCTATTGATATTATCAAGGCAATGCTTGAGGCACGCTCTGACGGCGGTGTTTATCAGGAAGATATCAGCCAGATATCCGGGCGACTTGAAGAGTTTATCGGTAAAGACAGTCCAAAACCGGCTGCGTCTGCGCCAACACCAAAGGCGCCTGCGGCAGCATCTTCTGCTTCGGCAAAAGAAGCAGAAGGCCTTTCAGAGTACGAAGCTTTGGAGCTTCAAGAGCAGTGTTCTGACAGAGAAAAGCTTATATTTGTTCACATCAATTATGATGAGAACAATCCGATGAATACTGTTGGTGGTGTACAGATTTACGCTGCTTTGAAAAAGAATGGTAGAATTTTAAAATCTATTCCGGATTTGGACGATCTATATAAAGATGTTTTTTATCCTGAAGCTGATTTTTATATAGCTACTGAAGTTGACGTTGAGGATATCGAAAAAGCTATAGACATCCCTGATGTTGTTTTAAGCTCTACTGTAAATGAGATAGGGAATGAAATAGATAGTTCAGCAACTGAAAGTGTTGATGAAGTAAAGACTGAAGAGCCAAAGGCTGCTGATCCTGAAGTAGAAACAGCTCAGAAAAAAGATAATTCTTCTGCTGATAACAAAAAAGAAGCTGCTTCTGCTGGAAAAGAAAGCGCAAAAAAAGAAACCAAAAAGTCAAACAAAAATAGTGGATCAATATTGAGAGTTGATTCAAGAAGAATTGATAATCTTCTTAATCTTGTTTCTGAAACGGTAATCACAAAAGCTTCGTTTAATCAGATAAACTCCAGTTTTAATGAAAATATACTTGAATTACAGGTTTGTAATAACAATTTTAGAGAACGTTTGAAAGAACTGTTTGACAAGCTTCCTGAATATCTACAGAATATTCAAAAGGGTGCTGAAATAAAAGATATCAAGGCTGATATCAATGAGCGGTACGGAAACTTATATACAGTATTTGATGGTGTAGAAAGCGAACTAAAAACAACTATTGCCAAGTTTCAGAATACTTCTCAGAGCCTTGCAAGAACCACAAGTGAGCTGCAGGAAGGTGTAATGCAGATTCGAATGGTTCCCATATCTCAGATCTTTTCACGTTTTCCAAGGCTTGTAAGAGATCTTTCCCGTTCTTGCGGTAAAGATATTAAACTTATTATTGAAGGACAGGACACAGAACTTGATAAGTCTGTTATAGATGATCTTCTTGATCCGCTTATTCACTGTGTACGTAATTCTGTAGATCATGGAATTGAGAGTCCTGAAGAAAGAGCCGCCGCTGGTAAGCCTGAGAATGGAACAGTAATGCTTAAAGCACGTAATGAAGGTAACATGATTGTTATTGAAGTTAGCGATGATGGTAAAGGTATTGATGTTGAGAAGGTAAGGCAGAAAGCTATTGATAATGGTTTAATTCATCCTTCCAAGAGCCTTTCAGATGTAGAGGCTTTTAATCTGATTTTTGAACCTGGATTTTCTACAGCAAAGGAAGTAACAAATATTTCCGGACGTGGAGTAGGTCTTGATGTTGTTAGGAAACAGATTGAAAAACTTAACGGTACAGTTAGTGTTTATTCTGAAAAGGGGAGTGGCTCAGTATTTACTATAAAGCTTCCATTGACATTAGCTATAATTCAGGGGTTGCTTGTTCGTGTTGGAACAGAAATATATGCAATACCAATAACATCTGTTGTTGACAGTCACCGAATTAAGCCTGAAGATATAAAGATGATTGATAATTATGAGGTTTTTAATGTTCGTCAGGATGTTGTCTCACTCATAAGGCTTAATCGTCTTTTTAGAATACCAACTGAAGAAACTGGAGATTATTACTTCATTGTAATTGTTGGAAGCGGTGATAAAAAAATGGGACTTATGGTCGATTCTCTGATAGGAGAAGAAGATGTTGTTATTAAACCGCTAAAGGATAAATATACAAATTCTCCAGGTATTGCTGGAGCAACAATTCTCGGAGACGGAACTGTTTCTTTAATTATAGATGTAAGTCAGTTGCTTGATTTAGGTCTTAAAAGGGAAATAGAAGAACGTAAGCTGCGGGAAGCTACAATCTAATTAGGTGAGGCAGTATGAGTTCTGAATTAGTTGAATTGAAAGATTTAGATTTTGTCAGTGAAGAGCATGACGATGCGCGATCAGCCGCGGAGGTTATCGATTATAAAATGGTAACCTTTTCTCTTGGCGGAAAAGACTATGGAATTGACATAATGAAAGTCAAGGAAATATCCAAGGCTTCAAAATTTACTTATGTCCCTAATTCAATTCCATTTGTAAAGGGCGTATATAATTTACGTGGAGATATTATTTCGGTAATAGATTTGCGGTTGATGTTTAATTTACCAATTCCTGAGAATAATGGTCCTGAGAATATGGTGATTCTGAGGTTGGAAGACAATACTCTTGGTGTTATAGTAGACAGTATCGATAAGGTTGTTGGTATTTCTTCTGAAAAAATTCAGCCGCCGCATCCATTGTTCGGTGATATAAATATAAAATTTATAAAAGGAATTGTTGAGAATCAGGAAAAATTATACATTATTCTTGATGTAGAAAGGGTTTTTGATCAGAATGCTGCTGAATCAGCAATGCAGCAGGGTGGAATAAGATCGACCATAACTAAACCTCTTCCTACTGCTTATCTTGCTTTGCCTGAACCGTAAAAAGAAAGCGTAAATAATAATTTTTCTTTTTTTGTTGAATCATTAGGCGCTTTAAACGTTTTTGGTGTTAGTTCTATAAATGAGGCTTGGGTTAAAAATAGATTAACCAAGTGGTCAGAAGCCAGAACTTCAAAGGGGCTTTCTGTTCAGCTTCAGAATGTAACAGATGCTGAAGAATTTCTTAACGGATTTGATTCTCCATATACAGGTCATTTTTGGGAGCAGGATTATGCTGACTCCTTTAAAAATATTTTACCAGCTTCAGTTGATGGTTTATATAGTGTATGGAATATCGGTTGTGGAAAGGGTGAAGAAACATATTCTGCTGCAAGCATGTTGAGAGAAAAATATCCTGCAGGGCAGATAAAGATTTACGCAAATGATGCGGATCTTTTAAATATATCGACTGCTCCTAATCTTATTTTTGCAAAGACCAATGTTCCTGCAATGTATGATAATTTTATAGCAGAAGGTAGAAACGGCTGGCACTTTAAAACTGAAATAAAAGATCTAATTTTATTTGAATATCATGATGTATTACAAAATAATCAGTTTCCACCTGTTGACTTAATAATAGTGCGTGATGTACTTTCATATTTAGCAGTAGAAGAGCAGAGAAAATTACTTGAAATATTTAAAGAAAAAATTAAACCGGGAGGGATCTTAGTCGTAGGTGCTAATGAAGTTATTTCTGATGAGGGCTGGCAATCTGTTGCAGAAGGCAAAATACCAGCTTATAAAAAAATATAGGAGTTTTTGATGAGAGTAGAGTATATAAACCCGTTTGTTGAAGCTGCATTTAATATTATTAAAGAAGTTGTCGATTCTGATATAAATAGAGGAGAACTTTATTTGAAATCAACTTCACAACCTGTTTTAGGAGTTGCTGCCATTGTTGGTTTAGCTGGTGATGTTGAAGGAAGAGTTCTTTTTGATATGAATGAAGCAACAGCTTTAAAAATCGCCAGTGAAATGAATGGTGAAGAAATGGCAGAGTTTGATGATATGGCAAAAGCTACTATAACAGAGCTTGCTAATATGATTACAGCTCAAGCTATAACAAAACTACATGAATTGGGTTTTACTTTCGATTTGACTCCACCTGCGATTTTTACTGGTACCAATATGGAAGTTTCTGATACCGGAGTAGAGGCTTTAATAGTTCCTATTGAAATGAGCCAAGGCAAGATGGAAATAAATGTTGCTGTAAGAGAACGATAGCAGGAGAGAGAGATGAAGAATAAGCAGGATTTTCCAAATATTAATGAAAGAACTCCAGATGGACAAAAGCCTGATGGAACAAGTTATAGAGTTCTTATTGTTGATGATTCCATGTTTGTAACAAAACAAATTAGTCAGATTTTAACTTCTGAGGGATTTGATATAGTAGGTACTGCTTCTGATGGCCAGGAAGGTTATGAAAAATATAAAGAGCAGTATCCTAATGTAGACTTTGTAACTATGGATATAACTATGCCAAGAATGGATGGTGTAACCGCTTTAGAAAAGATTATTGAATTCGATAAAGATGCAAAGGTTATAATGATTAGTGCTTTGGGAAAGCAGGATTTGGTAAAGAAATCCTTGTTGATTGGTGCTAAAAATTATATTGTAAAACCTCTTGATCGAGCAAAGGTTCTTGAAAGAATTCTTATGTCTATAAGATAATCAAAGATGAATTATTAAAGCTGTCTTGTTAAAGACGGCTTTTTTGTTTATGAGTTGTGCTTAATGGATTCACAGTACATTAAAAAAAGTTAGTGATAAAAATCTTAGAAACTTCCATAACTGTTGCATGTTGACAATTTTTAAATAATTACTATACTTCAGATACTTAAATATCAGGGCGGCTAGCTCAGTTGGTTAGAGCACTTGCTCGACACGCAAGGGGTCGTTGGTTCGAATCCAATGTCGCCCATGAAGGAGATACTATTATGGTGTCTCCTTTTTTTGTTTGAAGGTAAAGTGGTTTAGAAGAGCTGTTATAGTCTCTTTCGGTGTTTTAGCTCTTTGCATAAAAAATCCGGACTGAATAAACAGTCCGGATTAAGGGTAAATATTTTATTTATAAATACTGTGACAATTCCAAACACCTAAGACTGAAAAACTTCTCGGTTCTGAAATTCTGACAATAATAACCTCTCTCAAAAACTGTGAGAGGTTTTAGTCTCTAACTATTTTCCATAATAGGCTGCAAGATAGAGTTCTTTTATTTCACTAATCAATGGATAACGAGGATTTGCTCCTGTACATTGATCATCAAAAGCTTCTTCAGATAATGTATCAACTCTTGAAAGAAATTCTTTCTCATCAATTCCCCAGTCTTTAATAGACATTGGAATATTTA
>JAQQAK010000437.1 GCA_028527945.1 Spirochaetaceae bacterium | reverse complement strand
GTGTTTCGAGAATACTACCAGATAAAACTGCAGCCGATTTTAAGCTTTGATTTTTAACTGATTTTTCAATTTCTATATAATCACGTTCTAATATGTCTTTGTATTTTGAGTCGGCAATAAAATCAAACTTTTCCATTATTATATCCTTTGTATTTAAGATTATAATTCAATATTATTATTTAATATTTTCAATTATTTAGTTATCACTTTTATTGCTTGCTCATGACTTTTATATGATTCCCAATAAAAATCAAGATTACCACGCCACAAACATCGACAAAATATATAATAACTTTCTAATATTAAAATCCTAAATAGATTAATCAATTAGCATTTCTTTTAGTATATTTTTTACCATATTAATTTCTTTTGAATTAATTTTCCCAATTCTTTTTAATAACCTTGCTCTGTCAACTGTTCGTATTTGATCTAAAACTATCCATCCCTCTTTGTTGTCAAAGGTAATTGGAATTCTAGTAGGATAAGGATGTGATTTTGTAGTCATTGGAGCGATTATTATAGTCTTAATATTTTTATTCATTTCATTTGGGGAAATTACTAAACATGGTCTTGTTTTTTTTATTTCATGCCCTATAGTTGGATCTAAATTAATTAATAAAACATCATATTGATTTATTACCATTCCCACTCAAACTCATCCTTTTCTGTTAACGCTGTGTTTTCCCTAATATAAAGTTCATCTTCTCCATTTTTATGCATTTCAATAAACTTTTCATTCCATCCTTCTCTTGTTTTTTTTCTTACAGGTTTTATGAGAAGCTCTTTTTCATGGATCTCTATTTCAACTTTTTCTTGAATATCTAATTGTTGTAGTACGCTTTTAGGAATTCGAATCCCTCTTGAATTACCAATTGGAACAACTGAAACTAACATATAATAGGCTCCTTAACTGTAATTATATAGTAATTACTATTGTGTTTCAATAAAAATTATTAAATTGTTGTTAATAAGAACGTTAAACATATGCTTATGGAAATCTTATAAAAAAAGGCTCTTTTCTGTATAACGACCAAATCAGTTGCGAAACCGGCCGAGTCTTCGAGGCTTGGCGTGTTTTTTGAGTGTAGGTGGTCGGCGAATGATCGCCGGCTGCCGGAACGTCTCCGCAAAAAGCATGCCAAAGGTTTTGACAACTGCATTTGCTTTGTTATACATAAAAATTTATATTTTATTTATTATTGTGCTATTGATATTTTTTAATGTGACTAAGATGTTCTCTAATTTATTAATTGAAGTCATGCTGTGTCCATCACATAACGCATTAGAAGGAGCTGGATGTACCTCCAAAAAATATCCATCGACCCCAACTGCTGCCGCAGCTCGAAGCAAACTGTAAGAAAATTCACTTTGACCACCACTTGTCGAACCAAATGCTGCAGGTCTTAAAACAGAATGGGTTCCATCAAACAAAACATTTACCCCTAAATCATTCATAATTTGAAGAGAGCGCATGTCTACTATTGTATCACCATAGCCAAATACAGAACCTCGCTCTGTAAAGAAAACTTCAGCAGAAGAAAATCTTCTTATTTTATTTAAGATATTCTTCATTTCATAAGGAGTAACAAATTGGCCTTTTTTGACATTTATCTTTTTCCCAGTTTTAGCTGCATTTATTACTAAATCAGTTTGTTTACATAGAAAAGCAGGAATTTGTATAACATCTACAAAATTTTTCACTATTTCACATTGATAAGATTCATGAACATCAGTAAAAATTTTTATTCCTATCTCTTCTTTAATCTCTTTCATCCATTCAATGCCTAATTCTAAACCTGGGCCTCGATATGAATCAAGAGAGCTTCTGTTTGATTTATCAAACATCATTTTGAAATACAAATCATATCCAAGCCTATCAGATATAGTTTTTAGTTTTATAGCAATATTACGAGTTAATTCATAAGATTCCATAACACATGAACCTGAAAAAAGAAATTGTTTTTGTCTCAATTATCATATCCTCATTATTTTAGTATTAATAAAATCTGCTATTTCTTTATGTTCTAATTTTATTCTTCATATAATCCATATAATCCATATGCTCCATAGATTCTAACAATTCCAACTCTTTGATACAAGAGATTTCTCTAGATTTATCATTCCAAAGTTTTTCAAAATTAATTCTCAATGTTTCTGATAGAGGTGTATTTCTTCTTAAATCAACTGAAATAGCCGCTCCTCCCATTGAACTTTTATAAACCCAAAGTGGAGAAAACCATGAGAAATATCCTATACTTATATAAGTATAGGATGGATAACAATCATAAATCTTAATTATAGTTCTATTAATATTCTTATTATCATTTACAGTTTTAATTTTTAATTTAGCTAATATTTGTTCACAAAAATTAATTACTTCTTTGTATCCATAGAAAGTATTAGTTAAATATTTACCATTATCATCTTGATTTATAGAAGAACTTCTTTTTAAAATATATTCAGAAAAAGGGTTCATAATTAGTATTTGGAGTTTACTATTTGGATTTTGATTCATAAAACTTATTATTGCATTTTTAAACTGTTACTTATTTTCTCATCTCTTAAATTTATAAATAGCAAATTAATTTCATTAAGACAGTTATCGTTTTGTATCATAGAAAAATTAATATTCTTAAAATCGTCTTCAATTTTTACGATATCTATTTCATTTGATCTATCACCAAGGATTATATCATTTTTTTTAATTTCGTTAATTTTATTTTCAATCTGTTGAATGAGTTCATCATTATCTTTTTTTATTATTAATTCTAAAAATATTGTTACTGACACGCTAAAAAAAACAATGCTTAAAATATTAATCATAGTTAAAAAAAATTCATCTATATCTATATTTTTAGATTTTAAATAAAAATACAAGATTATACCCGATATCCCGATTACGGCAAATATTATTGTAAGAAGCAAGCTTTCTTTTTTATGTGAATTCATATTTATTATTCTCCAATAAAAAAATTTAGAATTATTAACTAGCTAAGATTATATCATATTACCACTGCAATATTATTCATTTTTTTATTACAAGAAAAAACTTAGAAAGTTTATTATTAAGTTCACTAATTCTTATAAGTTTTTGTGAACAATATTTTAATCTTTGAACAAATATTCATTTTTAAATGAATTACAGTTGAATACTTATCTATTAGAATCTTAAATACTATGGTAGTGGCTTATACCCTTTTTATGTATAACGACGATTTGAGTAGCGAAATCGTCCCGAGTCTTCGAGGGTTGGCGCGGTTCCTGAACGCAGGTGGACGGCGAATGATCGCCGGCCGCCGGAGTGTCTTTAGCAGGAACCGTGACAAAGATTTTGACTACTCCAAATCTTTTGTTATATGTCTTTTTTTCTATATAAAGGATTATTTCAATTGATCAGACCGAAAATCGGAGTCAAGATTTGATTTCATAATATTTTTTATAGATTACGTACTTAACAATCAAAAACAATAATCTTATTTAATAGTAATACTAACTTTAATATTTTCAACAGATGACCCTAACATCTCGAATATACCAATATCTGTAGAACCAATTTTTTTATTTAATACATTTTCATTTATTTGTTTAAGAAGAAATTGACTCAATTTTTCATCTGTCCAACCAGTAGGATTATTCTCTAGTATTTCTTCATATTTTTTCATGGCATCAAAAGACATACTTTTTAGTTCTGGTTCAATAATTTCTTTCTTAACTTTATCAATATTTTCAACATAATTTATAAATTTAATTTCATCTTTTACAACCCATGTTCCAAATACCTCTATACTATATTTTATTTTCTGAGGCGCTAAACTAAATATAAATTCAGAATTAACCACCCAAGGGCCTATAAATTTCTTTTCCCACTTCCCTGGAATATCTAATTTTTTCAATTCTTTTTTATCAAGTTTTTCTTCAATAATTCGAATAACTTTTCCTTCATTCATATAAGCCCAAACATAATCATTACACTGATGGCTACAACCGATTAATAAAACAAATAATATAAATATTAATATGCAGTATTTTTTGTATTTCATATTACCCCATTATTATATTTCCAATTACATTATACAATAATTTTAAACTAATTGAAATTTTCTACATAGAAGATAATTTTATCTTTTCATATCCATCTTTTTTATCTTCTGGATGGGGCTCTATTCCAATTATTGTAATATCTGTTCTTTCAGGTCCATATACCCAAAATATTCTGCCTGCTGATGGTGTATTATTTTCCAAGTAAGACTGCCATACTTTTATTCCATATCGATTACTTAATTGTGATATTTCATGTGAATGTAATCCAGGATATTTAGGATCATGTTTAAGAAATTTTAATGCCTTTACTAACTTCTTGAATAAGAGTTTTTCTTTGCCTTTTAAAGTGTCATTTTTTGATTTTAGATATAAATCGTTCCAAAATTCTTCCATTTCTGAAACACCCATTCTTATTACAAAATCCATTATTTAAAATTATAGAGTATCTAAATCAATTGGATTTGATACTTTTCCTTCCTTAAAGTTTTCAATTGATTTATCCATCATTTTAAGAGTATTTTTTGAGATTTCTTTTGGATCAACCAAAACTCTCGGTAACAATTCCAAATGACCATCACCATACTCTTTTACCTTAAAATATTGAAATTCACTCCCCCGTATTGTGATTCTATGTTTACTATCCAATTTGGCCTCATATTCTTTTACGATACTCATTTTCGCCTCCGTGGGATTTCCCACATAAAATATAGTACATATTACCGATTTTATCAATATTTATGCTAAGAAACCCATTAATACGAGCTTTTCAACGCAAGATGTAGAAGTTCAAATTCGAAGTGCATATAACGACGATTTGAGTAGCGAAATCGTCCCGAGGTCTTCCGAGGGTTGGCGCGGTTCCTGAACGCAGGTGGTCGGCGAATGATCGCCGGCTGCCGGAGTGTCTTTAGCAGGAACCCGTGCCAAAGATTTTGACTACTCCAAATCTTTTGTTATAAGGTTACGCCGTAATGCAAAAAATATTTAAAAATAGAATATCACTAAAAAAGCATTATTCTAATTTCGATTTTACAATCGGAAAAGGCTTTAATAGCCAGAATCGCAAAAACGCTATGATACGACGATTTTTTTTCAGGAAGAATCATAACACATTATTTTATTATCCAAAAACAGAAATATTCTTTCTTGGTTATCGAAATATTTAGTTAATTGATATAATTATTCCAACAGAAAATAATATTATTCCGATTATAAAAAAACACCAAAAAATTATCAAAAATCTTAATAATGATAAATTTTCACGATGTTCTTTGAAATAAATAAAAATAACAAATGGAATTGTAATAGCGCATGAAGTATTACCAGTCTTATTTAAATAAATACTACGCATTTTCTCTATAGGCCAACGAGTTAGGCCTATAAATGCAATCCCTACTAAAGATAGTATGTAATCAAGCATTTTTATTTCTTCGTAACCACTCAATAAACTCAGGAACACCTATCCCCAAAAAAAGCAAAATAAATAACATCAAAACAGTTAAAATATTTTCAGCAAAACTTTTACTAAAACCTTTGTCTATAAGATTTTTTAATATTAATATAAAAATAT
>JAQQAK010000436.1 GCA_028527945.1 Spirochaetaceae bacterium | reverse complement strand
GGTTATGGAGAAAAACTTTTAAAAGCTGCATTAAAACTTGATTATGGCGAAATTGAAACAATCGCGCACTACAAAGCTGCTGATTTCTTTCAGCCAGGTGTAGACTTTATTCTCGATATTGGCGGACAGGACATGAAATGTCTAAAAATTAGAGATGGAGTAATTGATGAGATACTGCTTAATGAAGCGTGCTCTTCAGGTTGTGGTTCATTTATAGAAACCTTTGCAATTTCAATGGGAATGACTGTTAAAGATTTTGCCGCAGAAGCGCTTTTATCAAAGCAGCCAGTAGACTTAGGCTCCCGTTGTACTGTATTCATGAACTCCAGAGTAAAACAGGCTCAGAAAGAGGGAGCTCCAATAGGAGATATTTCTGCAGGGCTTTCTTATTCTGTTATCAAAAACGCCATTACAAAGGTTATAAAAATTAAAAACCCTGAAGATTTGGGAAAGAAAATCGTTGTTCAGGGCGGAACATTCTACAATGAAGCGGTTCTTAAAAGTTTTGAAATGATCTCAGGACGTGAAGCTGTAAGGCCAGATATCTCTGGAATAATGGGAGCTTTTGGAGCCGCAATTATTTCTAAAGAAAGAAGCAGCGAAAATTCTGAAAGCACCATGCTTGGCCCTGAAGAGCTTGAAAGCTTTCAGGTTACGAACAGTATGGAACGCTGTAAATTCTGTGGAAACCACTGCCAGCTTACACTTAGCACCTTTTCTGATGGACGTGTTTTTGTCTCAGGAAACCGTTGTGAAAAAGGAGCGGGAATTCATCTTTCTGAATCAGAAAAACTTCCTAACCTTTATGATTATAAATATAAGAAAATGTTCTCATATAAACCGCTTAAAAAAGAAGACGCTATTGCAACAGTAGGAATTCCCCGAGCGCTTAATATGTATGAAAACTATCCGTTCTGGTTCACATTTCTAACAAATCTCGGTTACAGAGTTGTTCTTTCCAGACCTTCAAGCAAAGAAGTATTTAACTCAGGGCTTGAAACAATTCCGGCAGAATCGGTTTGTTATCCAGCAAAGCTGGTACATGGGCATATAGAAGATTTATTGAAAAAAGATATAGATTTCATCTTCTATCCAGCAATTGTATATGAAAAGAAAGAAGATTCAGAAGCCGGAAACCATTACAACTGTCCAATTGTTGCAACATACCCGGAAGTTATACGAACAAACATTGAAGCAATATCTTCAGGAGAGACTGAAATTCTTTCGCCCTTCCTAAACCTTCATGATAAGGACAAACTGGGAAAGAGACTTAAAGAGATTTTTAAAGAAAGAGGTTTTTCATCCGGTAAGATAAGTAAGGCATATGAATTAGCTCTTCAGGAACGAGATAAAGTAAAACATGATATTGAAAAGAAGGGTGAAGAAACCCTTGAATACATTAGACAAAACAATATACGAGCAGTTGTTCTTGCGGGGCGACCTTATCACGTGGATCCTGAAATAAACCACGGAATTCCTAACCTTATAAATGAAATGGGAATGGCGGTTCTATCTGAAGATTCAATCTGCCATCTTGGAAATGTAGAAAGACCGCTTAGAGTTTTTGATCAGTGGACATACCATTCCAGGTTATATTCAGCAGCACAATTTGTTGCGACTGATCCCAAAATTGAACTCATACAGCTTAACTCTTTCAGTTGTGGTATTGACGCTGTAACATCAGATCAGGTGCATGAGATACTTCACCGTTGGGGAAAAATTTATACAATCCTGAAGATTGATGAAGGAAGTCAGCTTGGAGCAGCTCGTATTAGAGTAAGATCTCTAAAAGCTGTAATGGATGAGAGATCTCAGATTGAGAAAAAACCTGAAAAGATAAAAAAACCTGTTGAGCCGGCATTGTATACAAAAGAAATGAAAGAAGCTAACTTCACAATTCTTGCTCCGCAGATGTCTCCAATACATTTTGAATTGATTGAACCAGCTTTCAGGCTATGCGGTTACAATCTGGTAATACTTCCGTCTGTAGATAAAAAAGCTATTGATGTAGGTCTTAAATATGTTAATAACGATGCATGTTACCCAAGTATCATAACTACAGGACAAATTCTTGCGGCGCTTGAAAGTGGAGAATATGACCTCAACAAAGTAGCTGTTATTATGACCCAGACTGGTGGTGGTTGCCGGGCAACAAACTATATAGCATTCCTTAGAAAGGCACTTACAGATGCAGGAATGCCACATATTCCTGTAATTTCTGTTAATGCTGTTGGTCTTGAAAAAAATCCAGGATTTAATATCACATGGAGACTGATAAATACTTCTCTTCAGGCGCTTATTTACGGCGACCTTCTTATGAGAGTAGTCTTAAAAACAAGGCCATATGAAATGTTTGCGGGAAGTGTTGATAAACTTCATAAAAAATGGGTCGATATTTGTACTAAATCTCTTGTTAAAGCCAGCAAAAAAGAATTTCACAGAAATATAAGAGCGATTGTAGAAGATTTTGACAATATAGAATTATTCGATGTTGAAAAGCCTAAGGTTGGAATTGATGGAGAGATCCTTGTAAAATTTCATCCAACAGCCAATAACGAAGTTATTCAAGTTGTTGAAAATGAGAATGCTGAAGCAGTTGTACCTGACTTACTTGACTTCTTTTTGTACTGTTCTTACAACACCATCTATAAGTATGAAAAACTCTCAGGAAGCTATAAATCGATGATGGTAAACAAAGCTGCTATAAGCTTTTTGGAATCATACAGACGAGTTATGAAAAAAGCGCTGAAAAACAGTAAAAGATTTGATCCGCCTGAGACCATTTATAATCTTGGTAAAAAGGCTGAACCAATTGTTTCTCTTGGAGCACAAATGGGTGAAGGATGGTTTTTAACTGCTGAGATGATAGAGCTGATCGAAAGTGGCACTGACAACATAATCTGTATGCAGCCATTTGCCTGTCTGCCTAATCAGGTTACCGGAAAAGGTATGATTAAGGCGCTCAGAGAAAAATATCCTCAGGCTAATATTTCATCAATTGACTATGATCCTGGTGCGAGCGAGGTTAATCAGCTTAACAGAATAAAACTTATGTTATCTGTAGCAGACAAGAAAATAGATGAAAAAGCAGCTCAGGCAAAGAAGAGTGCTTCAGGCTCTGAAGAACCGGAATCTGAATTAGCATCAGTTTAATAGAGAGCCAGAAAACAATATGGACGCAAAGGAAAAACTTATAGATGCTGCCGAAAGATGTCTTTTGAGAAAAGGATGTCACGGCTCTAGTATAAAATCAATTGCGACTGAAGCCGGAGTAAACCATGGATTAATTCATCATTACTTCGGCTCAAAAGAAGAGCTTTTTATTGAGGTCTTAAGGAAACGTTGTTTATCAATGTTTTCATTAAATAAACTTTCCGGTTTTTCTGAGAATGAACTTAGATGTGTCGTGACTGAATGCCTGATAAAAAACTCTATATTATTAATTAAAATTCGTTCTATGGCATTTTATATGCCTGAATTGGCAGAAGAAATGGCAATTCTTACAAAACAGATGCAAACTGTTTTAGAAGAAGCTTTTGAGATAAAAGAAGAAACAGCAACCCTGATGATGGCATCTGCATCAGGTATTTGCTTTCACGCTGGAATCAACAAAAATATTGATGTTGAAAAA
>JAQQAK010000435.1 GCA_028527945.1 Spirochaetaceae bacterium | reverse complement strand
TTCAAAAAAACAATATTCTAAAACGTCTTATTTAAAAGTTATTTAATCAGCTCTGACAAACCTTCAATGCTGTCAAAATAATAATTGCAGTGCTCCTGCATATATTCTCTAACTTGAGGAACATCATGCCCCCAGCCAGCGCCAGCAATATCAATCCCTGAGTTCTTAGCCATAGTAAGACCTGGTTTCAGATCATCAACCATTAAAATTTCCGAAGGTATTATCTTATATTTATCAATTATCTGTTGTACAGGCCATACAGAAGGTTTTCTTTTTTCAGGATCAAAATCCCAACCGTATATAACATCCGGTAAAGCACCATCACCATTTACTTCATAATGCCTTTTAATACTTTCATTAACTGAATGAGAAACAACAGCTACAATACCACCTTTTTTCTGAAATGATTTTATTAGATCTATCATTCCTGGAAAAAAATGCGGATTAGATTTACTTTCAATACCTTTCCATATTTCAAATTCTTGTTGAATTTCATCATTTGAAAAACCAAGAATATCTCTGAAATACTCAAGAACACCAGGAGAAAAATTATTAATAATCCATCCTTCAAGACTTAAGGGTTCCAACTCAGGCCTAATATTTTTCATAGTTTCAAGATAGGCCGGGTAATGTATTTCTTCAGTACTTTTAACAGAAGTGTCGTCATGATCAAGAATTAAGCATTTATATTTCATGTTTTCATTATTGACTGTATTTGAAGTTATATCAATAAGTTGTTATATTATTGTCCATGGAAATAAAATCAATTTGTGTATTTTGCGGCTCCAGTCTTGGAGCAAATTCAGAATATAGTGAACAGGCAGAAAAACTTGGAAAATATTTGGCTGAAAATAAAATTACTCTAATTTATGGCGGCGGTTCTATTGGAATAATGGGAAGAATATCTCAAGCTGTAATGAATAATGGGGGTAAAGTTATTGGAGTTATTCCAGAACTTATAAATGATAAAGTTGAACACGACAACATAACAGAGACAATAGTAACTAAAGATATGCATTCAAGAAAGAAAAAAATGTATGACTTGTCAGACGCTTTCATTGCGCTTCCTGGAGGTATTGGAACAATAGAAGAAATTAGTGAAATATTTACTTGGCAGCAGATTGGCTATCATGCAAAGGCTGTCGGCCTCTTAAATATTAATTCATATTATGATAAATTCCTAAGCTTTCTTGACAATGTTGTGTCAAATGGTTTTATGAAAGATATACATAGACAAAGATTACTGTGTTCAAATAATATTGAAAACCTTTTTTCACTTATAAATAATTTTGATGGTATGACCATTAGTAAATGGAGCTGATAGAATGGATAATATGCAGATTTTTCTATTAAATAAGGGAACTTATAGAGGCGCGCTCTTGGATGCTACAGAAATAGTACAGAAGATGAAAAAGTCTCATAATACAGGCGTTCTTGAGACCTATATTCTCGGTGAAAATTACATCGCTGCAGGACTTCTTACTTCTATGCTAAAAGGAAATGATAGACTTGCTGTTGTTTTTGAATGTGGAGGTCCTGTAAAAGGGATTAGTGTAGAAGTTTCAGCTGATGGAAAGGTTAGGGGATACTTAAAAAATAATCCTATACCATTAGATAAAAAACAGGATGATTTTGACCTAAACTTTATTCTGGGTCCTGGATTTTTATCTATCATTAAATATCCTGAAGGTGATAGTCAGCCTTTTAAAGGACAGGTAATGATTGAATATGGTGATATTGCAAAAGATCTTGCCAATTACTTTACAACATCAGAAAATCTTCCAACAGCTTTTAATTTGAGTGTAAAATTTAACAAAGATGGTAGTGTCAAAGGTGCTGGTGGACTTATCATTCAGAAGATGCCAGCTATTGATAAAGATAATGAAGATGAATCTGATGCAGAAAAAATAGAAAAAGCACTTTCTGCAATGCCTTCAATTGGAGAAAGTCTTTCAGATGGGCAAACTCCATCTGAAATAATCAGTTCAACATTTGAAGACTTTTTTCCTAATGTTATTGGTAGTCGAAATATTAGATTTGAATGTGGCTGTAATAAAGAACTTTTTTCAACATATCTTAATGGATTGTCTGATTCTGATAAAAAAGACCTTTATGAAAACGGGCCGTTTCCTGTAAAAACAAACTGTCATAATTGTAATTCTGTATATTCTTTTAATAAGGAAGAACTAAAATCAATTTTTAATTTTTAATGTGGAAGATTAGATCTTCCACATTTTAATTTTTACGCGTTTTCTTCAGATAAAAGACTTAATTCTTCTTTTAGGTTTTTTAGTCTTGCTTCAAGAATATTGCATTCATTTTTTAGCATAATTTTATATTCTTCTTCTGTACAAGCAAGATTATTCATATTCCAGTAAAAATTACAGCCGCGTCTTCTATGAGAGCTTGAATAAATTCCAGCTCTATCTGAGCAATTACCATAACCTCTTCCTGATCCGGCGCCCATCCCCATAGGCCCCATTCTATTTCTCATTGGCATAAATTTCCTCCTAAATAAAACTTGAGGTAAATAACCTCAGTTTAACATTGTTCTACTATGCAAGTGTTAAACTTCCGTTTTTAAAAGCATCATAAGCTTCTTTTACAGTCATTTCACCAGCTCCTACATAAACTTTTAATTCTGACTTCTCAATTACGTCAGAGGCATTTCCTCCTGGTCCATTTCCAGTTATTAAAATATCTGGCTCAAGATCAAATAACTTCTTAGCAGTTTGAGGACCAGCTCCATGAGCCGCATTTTGAACTTCAGTATTATCAATTACTTTTTCTTCTTTTGATTCTTCATTATAAAAAAACAGAAAATCTGTTCTTCCAAATCTTGGATCCACTAATGAGTCCCAAGAATCTCCTTTTGATGTAATTACAATTTTCATATATTCTCCTTATCTGTATAAATATATTTTTTAGCAGTTTCCCAAAGCTTTTTTACTTCTTTCTGAATATTCCCTTCTTGATATTCAGCAGCAGTTATACCATTTGTTATTGCTTTTGAAAAATCTTCATCATATGAAAGTTTTCCTATTAAATTAATACTTTCTGAGTTTGCATATTTTTCCAATTCAGACGCAATTTTTTGATTTAAGTCACTTTTATTTATAATGAGTCCAGCTTTAATTTTAAACTTTTTAACAACTTCATAAACTCGTTTTAAATCATGATAGCCTGATGGAGTAGGTTCTGTTACAAGAATAACGTAATTTGCGCCTGTTAAAGATGATACAACAGGACATCCTATGCCCGGAGAACCATCTATTAGAATCAAATCTTTTCCAAATTTATTTGCTACATCTCGAGCATCTTTTTTTACTTGAGCGACAAGTTTTCCAGAGTTATCGGCTCCAGGCTTTAATCTGGCATGAACCATTACTGCTCCGGTTTTTATATTCGATTTATAAACTGATCCGACTTCAGCATCTTTTATTGTTATTGCGTCCGCTGAACATATTCTTTTACAATATCCACATCCTTCACAATCAATTCCATTTATTTTAAAGACACCTTCTTGTTTCGATATTGCTTTAAATCTACATTTTTCAAAACATATTCCACAATTTAAACATTTTGTAGAATCTATTTCTGCAATAAAGCCACTGAAAAAACTTTTAGATTCTTTATAATCAGGCTTAAGCAGTAAATGCATATCATCAGCATCTACATCACAATCACCAATAACAAGACTTTTTCCACCTAAAAATGAAAAAGAAGAAGTTAAAGATGTTTTACCAGTTCCGCCTTTTCCAGAGATAACTACAACTTCTTTCATAAATTTTCTCCTTCAAGTTTTTCAATAAATATAGAAATATTTTGTAAAGCTTTTTCAAATTCAGGTACATTTTTATAAATAA
>JAQQAK010000434.1 GCA_028527945.1 Spirochaetaceae bacterium | reverse complement strand
GAGTTTTTTTAAATTATTATCAAGTTGATGCTCATATTCTTTTAAATGCAGATATAAACCAACTATTTTAATGCCATCCAATTCTATCAAAGTTCAATCTCCATTTCTTCTTTTGCTACACCTATCTCAAGCCTTGAGCTTTTGACACGATCCTTATACCATTTTGCTGTTTTTAACATTTTATAAATCATCATGTCTTCATGTTTTGGCTCATGATGAAAAAAAATAATCTTTGGAATATCCCAACTCAAAGCAAAGTCTACAACAAGACTATTTGATGAATGCCCCCAGTCAATCTTCTCAATAGATTCGCTTAAAGTATACTGTGAATCTATCACAATAAATTCTATTCCTTTGTAAAATTTTGTATTTTCTTCATTTCTTCTAAAATCACGTTGAATTAACTCAGTATCGGTTGAAAATATAAAACTTTTATTGTTTTCAGTTATCTTATATGAAAAACAACCTCCTGGATGCTTTACGCCCCGCCATGTTATCTGTGCTGTACCTATATTTACAGGACTTTCTTTCAGATAATGAAAATACATTTTTGCCATAAAAGCATCCAGTGTTACAGGAAAATACGGCAGACGAATTTGTTCATTTATAGCTTTTTCCATATGCTTTTGGGGACTATAAAAATGTATTTCTGTTCCTTCTTTATATGCTGGTTCAAAAAATGGAAGTCCGGTTATATGATCCATATGAAAATGCGTAAAAAATATATGAAACTTTTTTATCTTTTCTCGACGCTTTAGTAAATCATTTCCAAATGTTCTGATACCAGTACCAGCATCTATAATTATACAAGTGTCATCACTTGGACGAATTTCTATACAGGTTGTATTACCACCTATTATTTCACTTAAATATGCCGGAAGCCCAGCAATAAAAATATCACGACTTTCCTGTGACACAAGATCCGAAGGTTGTATTCTTTGAACAATTGCAGCAATTCTCCCCTGCAATTGAGCCTGATTCATTGGAGTAGGAATTGAACCTCTAACTCCCCAGAATTTTATTTTCATTCACAATCTCCATAAATCTTTTGAAAAAAAGTTTTTAAAGATGTTATTGTAATATTTTTAATCATTTTCTTCATGTTATTCAAAAATCATCTGTAGTTAAATATCTTTCCCTCTGTCTTTCTAATATTTTCTCTTCAATTTCTTTTTTTGTAACGATATTTCCTTTCCCGACACCTGGACATTCTTTTGACAGATTTTTCCAATCATTTTCATCTTCTAGGTATGTAATCCAAAATGGATAAGTTCTACATTGAACAGGTCTTGCTTTATAAACTTCACAGCCGCCTTCTTTCCAGAAGACACAATCATAATTATCCATTTCTATTAAGCTTATTCTTTTAATACCACCAAGATCTACTACCCTGCAAAATTTTTTTAAAAAGTCCTGTTTTTTCATTTTCGTTTCATGAGAAAGAATATCCAGATCATTTTTAGTTAGAAATACATAGCCTGGATCAATCCGACAACAATCTGAACAGCGTTGACATTCAAATCTTAATCCATTTTCATAAAATTTTTGCTCATTCATATATAACTCTTTTCCCACAAACTTCTTTATATCATTTTAAAAAGAAGTTCTATAACATTATAAGCTATTAGCTACCACAAAAAAAGTCAAAAAAAAAGACTGTCAATAATGACAGTCTTTAACATTTTTGCTATTGCAAATAATGGGGAGAGAAGGATTCGAACCTTCGAAGGCATAGCCAACAGATTTACAGTCTGCCCCCTTTGGCCACTCGGGAACCTCCCCATTGAACCAGCTTGATGCCTGATTAGTTAGCGGACTCTTACAGCTTGATTCGAAAAGAGTTATATTATAAATAAATTATTTTGGCAACCCTTTTTTGATAAAAAATTAAACTTTATTTGTTATACATTATTTTGCATTTATTTATTGACAAAACAATTAAAATTCTGTACTTTACCTTCACCGTTGGTTAACGGGATGCCATCTTAGCTCAGCTGGCCAGAGCACGTGACTTGTAATCTCGGGGTCGTCAGTTCGAATCTGACAGATGGCTTTAATAAAAAGCAGTTAATTCTTTCACAAAAAGAATTAACTGCTTTTTTTATTTTCTATATTATACAGCTTAATATTGTTTATTTTTTCTTCAATTATTTTATAATTTCTAAAAGCCATTTTTTTATTATTTCTTTTTTAATGTCTTCTTTTTTCCGTATTTTTACATGCCTCATTGTTTTTCCACTACCTTCGAGTTTATCAATATCTAAAGTTATTTTCTGAAAATTATAAAATCCAAAAGTAATATGATTCTTATTGTACCTCAAATACGCAAAATCTTTTGGATTTCCCAAAACAATAAATCCCCATTTCATACTTTCACTTGTATTTTCTATTGTTTCAAAAACTATGATACGTAATTCATTCAAAATTGTTTTAAATTGCTCTGGCGCGGATTCTATATATTTTTTAACTTCATCACTTTTATTCATTATTCTTTCATTTTAATCTTGTTAATATTTCTGTATGATCTGAAAAAATTGCGATAGTGTGTTCAAATTGCGCTGTAGGCATTCTGTCTTTTGTTATCATAGACCATCCATCAGGCAGTGTTTCGACATCATCTTTGCCCATCGTTATTATAGGCTCAATCGTAAAAACCATTCCAGGTACGACAGGCCGCCCGCTGCCGCGT
The DNA here is from genome assembly GCA_028527945.1 of Spirochaetaceae bacterium. Classification (GTDB taxonomy): domain Bacteria; phylum Spirochaetota; class Spirochaetia; order UBA9216; family UBA9216; genus Thalassospirochaeta. The sequence continues at coordinate 2,328 of JAQQAK010000434.1, read as the reverse complement.
TCTCCCCAATGAAGAACAGCAGGCTCCTCATGAATATCGTTTCCTATTCCATGTCCTATAAAATTCTTTAAAATAGTAAACCCATCATTTTCAGCAGATTCATTTATCGCAAATCCAATATCACCCATTCGACAGCCAGCTACTGCAGCTTTTATTCCTGCCTTTGTAGCTTTATAGGCGGCTCCGATGAGTTTATGTTTTTCTTCAGTTATTTCTCCAACTTTTAGCGTGATAGCACAATCTCCATACCAGCCGCCAAGTCCTGCGGTAAGATCAAGTGTTACTATATCGCCATTTTTAAGAATATACTTATTTGGTATACCATGAGCTGCGACATGATTAACTGAAATGCAGATAGGAGCAGGAAATCCCTCATAACCAAGAAGTCCTGCATCAACATTTTTTTTCTTTATCAACTTTAAACATATATTTGATATTTCTTCTGTTGATACGTCAGGAATAACATAATCACGCAATTCTTCAAGTATTTCAGCAGTAATCATGCTTATAGTCCGAATACGAATAACTTCTGATTTTAGTTTTAAAGGCACATAACTATATCCCATTCTATTTTTCTAAATCGGGTCTAAGCTTTTTTGCGCCATCCATGTAGACATGTTTTACTTCTGACTGTGATAAATTACATTCTGTAGTAAGGAGTATTCTTATCGTCAGAGGCAAAGCACCTTCAACATCAGGTTCTTTAGCACAAAAAAGAGGAATCAACTCAAAACTTCCACAGGAACGTAATGCTGCAGCCGGATTCATAGATTTGATATCGTCTGTAACAGTAAATACTATGCTGACAATGTTTTCTTTATCTATGCTATTGTCCGCAATCATCTTATCAATAATAACAGAAACCTTTTCTTTAATTATTTCTTTCTCATCTGCGCTTAATTGAACAGCGCCTCTTATAGCTCTAATCATGATTATATCATCGACAGATCATATAACTGGCTGGAGTCCTGTAAGAATAATTTCTACCAACAAATAAAAAATAAATATAAGAATTATACCTAAAAGAACAAAAAAACTTCTTCGCCAAACCTTAACAACACCTTTGAGTTCTTTATGTTCAAAGACAATTATTATTATATAAGATAATGCTGAAGCAATATAAAATAAACTGCTAAACCGGTATATCAAAAGGAGCTTTATCAATGTATCATCCAGATAATCCTGATAGCTCCCCTGTATATATAACAATAAAATAAATATAGAGAAAACAAACAAAAATAGAGTAAAACGACCTGACAATGATGCCATGAGCCTTTCTTTACTTCGCATGCGCTTATATTATCAGTATTAATACTCTTGCGCTATAATCTTATTATATTTAAACTCTTTGTATGAAAACAAAGATAGAAAACGCGTTAAAGCCATCAATAAAACTTGTTCCTATAAAATCCGGCACAACTTCAAAACTTGAAAATCTCAATGGAATAAAAGCTGTTATTTTTGATATTTACGGAACATTGTTAATCTCAGGTTCAGGAGACGTCGGAACAGCAATTGAAAAAGGTTCTTCAGAATCTTTTGCCAAGGCCTTATCAATTTGTGGATATCCCAACATAGAACCAAGTACAACAGATTTTTTTAAAAGCACGTTTTTTAATCTAATAGACGAAGAACATCAGAAATCAAAGGCTTCAGGCATTCCTTTCCCTGAAATTGATATCATCAAAATATGGCAAGTATTATTAAAACAAGCTTCCTTAAATCTAAACTTTACCGAAGCCTTAAACATTAATCCTGAATATATTTCAGCAGTTTATGAATCTATTGTCAATCCTGTTTATCCAATGCCAAATCTTGATAAAATCCTTGAGATTCTTAAAAGTAAAAGTTTAAAACTTGGAATAATTTCAAACGCTCAATTTTACACCCCACTTATTTTCAATACTCTTTTAAAAGAAGGTCTTGATGGTTACGGTTTTGATAAAAATTTAAGAGTTTATTCATTTGTTGAAAAACGAGCAAAACCGGACAGAGAATTATATAAAATAATGAAAATCAAACTTTCCCAATATGATATTATTCCTGAACAGACTTTATATGTTGGAAATGACATGCTAAAAGATATTATGCCAGCATCAAAAGAAGGATTTAAAACAGCATTATTTGCAGGAGACAAGAGATCTCTCAGACTTCGTGAAAATGAATCCTCTTGCAGTAATATTATTCCCGATGTTATAGTTAACGATCTTATAGAATTAACAGATTGTATTCAGGAAGGTTGATATGAAAAAAAAATCAAAAGCAGGCAAAATAATAAAAAGTATTTTCTGGATTCTTTTTATAGCAGCAGCATTATGTGCTGTATTC
>JAQQAK010000433.1 GCA_028527945.1 Spirochaetaceae bacterium | reverse complement strand
CTCAAAACCAAGTCCGTGGCAGCGAAGGTTACCCAGATAGTGCATATAATCAGTTACCATCTGTTTTGTTAGTCCGGAAATCTCATCTCCTATAACATAATGCCCCCATGCTATTTCCTGCTCTACCCCTTCGCGTATCATTTCACGGTACTCCTCTACAAACTCCGGGGCAAATAACTCGGGCTGCTCAGAGCGTAGTTCTTTCAAGATAGATCTAAATAATAAAAGATGGGTGTTTTCATCACGGTTAATGTAACGAATTTCCTGAACAGAGCCGCTCATCTTTCCATTTCGGCCAAGGTTGTAAAAAAACATAAATCCGGAAAAGAAATAAATACCCTCAAGTACATAGTTCGCAACAGCCGCACGAACAAGATTTACGGGGCTGGGCTCTTCCTGAAAACGATTATACTGCTGGCCTATATACTTATTACGAGAAAGAAGATGCTTGTCATCACGCCACTGATAGAGAATACTGTCTCGTTCTTCTGGAGAGCAAATAGTATCTAACATATAGCTGTAACTTTGAGAGTGAACAGCCTCCTGAAAAGCCTGAATAGTAAGGCAGAGGTTTACCTCGTTAGCTGTAATAAAGCTATTAAGAGCTGAAATATTAGCAGTCTGTATACTGTCAAGAAATACTAAAAATGAAAGAATCTTATCATAGGCTGTACGCTCGGCAGGCTCAAGAAAACGGTACTCTTTTATGTCGTTTTGAAGGTTTATTTCTTCAGGTATCCAGAAGTTATTCATACTAACGCGGTACCAATCTGAAACCCAAGTATATTTCATATTATTAAAGTCATTGAGATTTGTTGTATTGCCACCAATCACCCGGCGACTAGAGATATTCGAATCACCGTTCTCGTTAAATAATGCTTTTCTTTTAAGTTGTTCCAATGTTTTTTCCTTAATTTTGAGAACATCACAAACTCTTGCTTTTTGACATTCTTCTCGAGTTTAACCACAATAGTAGTCATTAATAGTGCTATGACGCACAGCTTTCACATTCTTCAACTTCAAGCGAAGTTGAACGTATATAATAAAGAGTCTTTACCTTCTCTTCCCATGCCATTATGTACAAATTCAAAACCTGACGTAAACTAAAATCAGTCGTAATATACAGGTTGATAGACTGTGACTGATCGATATGACGCTGTCGAATACCTGCAGCGCGGAGTAACCAGGATTGATTAATATGGTGGGCATTTTTGTACAACCAGTAAGTTTTTGAGTTTAATCCCGGCGCCACACGAGCTATTGTCATGCCTTTCTTTTCTTCGAGAAAGAACTTTTTCATTACAGGATCTGTCCCAGCTGTTGTTCCAGCGATAATAGAGGTTGAACTTGTAGGAGCAACGGCCAAGAGGTAGGCATTTCGCATTCCATATGTCTTAACCTTCTGCTTAAGACCATTCCATTTACTACCACTATAGTCACGTTTTTCAAAATAGGCTCCAGTAGCCCAATCAGAGCCATCAAAATATTTATAGGGAGCCTTTTCAGAAGCAAGCTCGGCACTGGCCTCAATAGCCGCAAAATTAATCCGCTCAAGAATTCTGTCAGCGGCACTAAGATGCTCTTCACTTTCCCACCGTATGCCTTCTTTTGCTAAAAAGTGGTGGTAGCCGCTTATTCCAAGCCCCAGGGAGCGATACTCTTTGTTTGTAATCTCAGCATATGGCACTGGATAAAAGTTTAGATCAATCACATTATCAAGAGCCCGTACAGTAGTTTTCACTACAGCTTCAAGCTCACCTTCAGTGTGGGTATCAATATTTCCAAGTACAAGTGATGCAAGATTACACTCAACAAAATCTCCAGGTATTGTTTTCTCAACAATAATAGTTTCACCATCAGCAGTCTGAATAGTCTTTGACTGAAGTGATGAGGCGCTTGTGTTTTGCGCAATCTCAGTGCATAGGTTTGAACAATAAATAACCCCTCTATGAGAATTTGGGTTCATCCGGTTAACAAGATCACGGTTAAAAATAAATGGAGTTCCTGTTTCTACACCGGATTTTATAATCATTCGAACAAGATCTTTTAAACCAATTGTACGCTTAGTTATTCTCTCATCATCGAGGCAATCAAGATAACGTTCCTCCCACTCCGTCCCCCAAAAATCCTCAAGAGAGTAACCCTTTACAGTAAGAACATCATGTGGACAAACCATACTCCATTCGCCATCAAGCCCCTCTTTTACTGTTCGCCAGAAAAGGTCTGGTACACATAAAGCAGGGAAAACATCGTGAGCTTTCATACGATCATCACCATTATTTGTTCTTAGCTGCAAGAACTCAGGTAAATCCTTATGCCAGATATCAAGATAGACTGCAACAGCCCCCTGCCTGACCCCAAGTTGATCAACAGATACGGCGGTATCATTGGCAAGCTTTATCCAGCGGTTCAGCCCTCCTGCAGCACCTTTAAAGCCTCTTATAGGAGAACCAGCAGCCCGCACCTTTCCAAAGTATAAGCCCATACCCCCACCGTATTTTGAAACCTGAGCAAAACTACTTATACTACGGTAAATTCCCTCAAGCGAATCAGGAACAGTATCAATAAAACATGACGACAGCTGATGAAAAGGCTTTCTTGCATTTGAGAGTGTTGGCGTTGCCATGGTAATTTGAAGACGGCTTAGAAGATCATACAATCTGACAACCTGTGCTTGCCTGTCAGTTGATTCATTCATACACAAGTGCATGGCAATACCCATAAACATTTCTTGAGGAGTCTCAAGACAGTTGCCAGTTTTATCTTTTATTACGTAACGTTTTAAAAGTAAATCAAGACCGCTAAAGTTAAGAAGGTTATTCCGTGACATATCTATATTCTTTTCAAAAAAATCAATATCGTCTTGGCTATAAGCTTCAAGAATATAGCAACCATATAAACCGTTATTTGTAAGCCAGACAATTTTGTCATAAAAAGTGATTATCCCAAGCTTGTCTATTTTTAGTGAAAGCTCCTCGGAAAAGCAGAAATATTCAATACGGGAGGCTATAAACTCCCAGTCAGGAGCCTCTTGTACAGTCAATTCAACAGCGGCTTTTACAAGAAGCCGAAGAGCTTCTGCTTTGTTCATACCATCTTTTACAAAAGCCGTAAATTTTCCTAAAAGATGACTTAAAGCGTAAACGTCATTTGTAAAGTCTTTTTCAATATTTATAAAAAGTATTGCTAAACGATCGCACTCTTCTTCATCAAGTCCTGGAATAAGAGATAAAAGAGAATTTCTATCATTTCGCTTTTTGGTATGCTTTTCTCTGTAAAGAATAAAATTCTTGGCCTGCTCATACAAACCGTTTTCCATCATATGTCTTTCTACGATATCTTGAATATGTTCAACAGAAATCTGCTGTTTTTCTGAATCTTTATGTAAAATAACTTCTATTTCACTTACAATTTTATCTATCAACTCATTTTCAGTAGCGGTTCCGGTACTAGAACACGCACGTTCTATGGCCGAATATATCTTAGCACTTTCATAAGGCTGCCTATGCCCATCGCGTTTTATAATATACACTATATATCCCCTCGTCAGACATATTACACACTATATGTAGTGTGTTCAATAATTTTCGGAATAATAGTTTAATATTTATAGTAAAACTTTTATATATTCAATTATCTTGATACTCGTTGATTATTGAAAACCCCGGTTGGGTTTTAAAGAGGCTTTGAAGAAAATTTAACAATATTAGATAATTATATAAATAAAAATTGTGTCATGAAAAAATAGTTCAATAGCGTTGAAAGCTAATAATTTACGCTATAAGTAATAGCACTATTTTAATACAAATGAATAAAAATCAATTGAACCAATACCGGTAAACTCAAAATATAAAGGGTAAATACCATCAGGTATATTTATCAGACCGCTAAATTCTTTAATCCCCTTTTTTTTAAGGATTATAGGAATTATTGCCACAGCTTTCTTTTTATGTTCATCAGCGCATACAGTCAAAGTTCCGTCAGCCCTTCCTTGAACTTTAACAGAAAGCTGCGAGCAACTTACAAACTTAAAATATTTAAAGACTGCAGTTGCACCATCTCTCATATTAGCAATGTAACCTATAGAGCTTGACATACCATCTTTTCTGCTCTGGGTAAAATATGGATGTTCTTTAAATACCTTCTTTGAATTTCTGACATCATACCGCCCCGCACCGTCTTTTGAAAAAAGATTACAAGCTATTCGAGCTTCATAGCTGCCACGCCCTATTAATGGTTTACAGTTTAAACCACAACTCGTTAGCTCTGCCTGTTCAAATGCTCCACTTGACAGCATAGTAACTTTCTCGGCGCAGGCCTGTCTTGAATATGAGTTCCGGTTTGTTTGACGATGATAAAAGATAAAATATTCATCTTTAAATTTCAAAAGACCGCCATGATTATTACCATAGTAATTTACCGCCCGGCTTCGGGTTTTATCGTGTTCAAATATATCAGCATTGCTAACAAGAACTCCTCCGTATAAAAACCCATCATCCGGTTTATGGCTTACAGCGTAACATAACTCATGATTATGTTTTGATGAATATACAAAATAATATTTATCATTGATTTTTCTGATTGAACTTGCTTCAAAAAACTCGTGCCCTTTAAAAGACGCATTGCCTTCTTTTGGAAAAATCAATTTTTCTGGTGTTTTAATTGTCAGCATATCATCTTCAAGTTCCAATATCCTACCACCATCAGTTTTTAATTTTTTCATACCAGTGAAAAGTCTGGGGATAGAAAGTGTAAATCCTGAATATAGATATATTTTACCATTATCATTTAATACAGCAGGATCAAATGGTAAGGAATCACCTCTTTTACGTCCCCAAAGAGTTCCATCAGCATGTCTGATGTGTCCAAGAAACTCATAATGACCGGAAGGTTCATCACAGACTGCTACACCCATTATTCCCATAAAATCAAAAGCATAATAAAGATAAAATCTACCATCTTGCCCTTTTACAACATCAGGTGCAAACAAAAGCCTTATGCCTAATCTATTTTTGGGATCCTGATTTTTCTTATAAATAACGCCCTCAAATCTCCAATCACTGAGATTATCTATTGAAGCAGACCAACAGACATAATCATTTAAACAAAAGATAAAACCATTGAAGCGATCATGAGAACCATACACATATACTCGATCATTAAAAATGTAAGGCTCGCCGTCTGGGATATATTCTGTTGCTGGTAAAAATGGATTAAAAGCCTGTCTTTTCATTAGCGTTTTTTTGTTATATTAACTACGTCTGATACAGTCACGCCTTCTGGTAAGGCTAATGAATCAGAACATTCTGCAACAACTATCTCTTTTTTTATAGAGAATGAAAGCTGCTGAATATTTTTAACATCCGAAGAGTTACTGATATAAACTTTATATTCACCAGCTTCGATAATCCAACTATTTCGGTTTGGGTCAAAACTTGCAAGCTCATCAGCATCTATAGAAAAACTTAGTACCTGATTTTCACCTGGCGAAAGTAATTTAGTTTTCTTAAAAGCCTTAAGCTCAATAAAAGGTTTTTCAAGGACTTTCTCAGGAGCCTGAACATAAACCTGCAAAACCTCTTTTCCAGAAACTGTCCCAGTATTTTTAACATCAGCTTGAAACACTATTGTTGAATCATTAGATTTACTTAGCGTGTTTGTTTTAATTTTAGGGTTTTCTACACTAAAATTTGTATAAGAAAGACCAAACCCGAATGGGAAAGAAACCTCTTGCCCAAAGCTGCTGTAATATCGATAGCCGACATAAATACCTTCATTATTTAAAATAAAATCAGGCTTGCCATCCTTATTTATATCAAACCCCGGGAATGTTCCGGAGTTTGGAACATCTTCATATTTAAGAGGAAAGCTCTGGGCAAGTTTTCCACTTGGGTTAACCTTTCCTGAAATTATATCAGCGACCTGATTTCCTGTTTCTTGCCCACCAAAATAACTTAGAAGTATAGCATCTGCATATTCAACCCATTGCGCGGTATCTACCACACTATCAACATTGAGAACAACAATTACTTTCTTATTTTGAGAATGGAACTTAGAAGAAACAGCTTTTATCAATTCAAGTTCTCTTTCCGATAAATAATAATCACCTGCACTAGCGACCCTGTCGCCACCTTCACCAGCCATTCTGCTAATTGTAATTATAGCAGAACTATTGGATTCAGCTGCATTATTCAGGAGAAAAGCAAAATCAGCATCTGAATCAACAGACACTTCATCAGCTTGTTCTATAAGTACCGGAACAAAAGAATCCTTTCTGCTTATTTTATTCTTATTAAAATAATCTATGTAAAACTGTTTTAATTCATTATCAAGCTCAAACTCTGAGGAAAGTCCATCAGCCATATTTACCATATATGGTGATAAAACATTACCACTACCTGTACCGCCCTTATAGGTTGCTATTTGTGCTACTCCAAATAAGGCAACTTTGCTGCCAGATGAAATAGGCAAGGCTGATTTATCGTTTTTTAGAAGAACCATACCTTCCGCACCAGCCCTCCGTATTAGCTTTGCGTTATCTTCAAATGAAAGCTTACCTGAGGGCTTATAGTCCTTATAGGAAGGGCTCTGAACTATTCTACCCAATATCCGATCAACACTCCTGTTAATATCATCTTCAGTTAAAAGTCCCTTTTCTACCGAAGAAGACAGTTGTGGCAAAACCATGCCTGGCATGATCAGATCAGTTCCAGCTTTTATCATTCTCGCAGCGGCATCCTGATCAGAGAAAACATTTCCAGCATACCAATCCGACATCACAAAGCCTTCAAATCCCCATTCACCACGAAGAATATCAGTTAAGGCGTCTGAACGCTGGTTAGCATATACACTATTAACAAAATTATATGATGACATTACCGACCAAGGCGAAGATTCTTTAACCGCAATCTGAAAACCCCTAAGATAAATCTCTCTAAGAGTTCTTGGATCAGAAATAACATTTAAAAACTTTCTGTTTGTTTCTGATTCATTTCCAAAGAAATGCTTTACGGTAGCGCCAATCCCGTTTGATTGAATACCTCTTACAAATGCTGCCCCGGCTTTTCCTGTAAGAAGAGGATCTTCAGAGTAATACTCAAAGTTCCGGCCAATAAGTGGATTTCGTTGAATATTCATTCCTGGAGCAAGTATTATATCTATTCCCAGCTTTTTGGCTTCTGCTCCCATAGCGGTTCCAACTTCTTCAATAAGGTCAAGATCCCAGGTTGAGGCCATTAATGTAGCCGATGGCCACGATGAAGTTTTATAGTTTTCGGAATTTATTCTGATTCCAGCCGGTCCATCTGCAAGTTTTACAACCGGAAGCTTTAATTCTTTATTATCAACACCATTTATATATCCAGCAATACCATAAACAAGATTACCAACACCTGCTGGTTTGTAATTTCCAGGCCCTGTAAGAATGATCATTTTATCTGTAAGAGACAACTTTGAAATATAGCCGGAAACTGTATCTGAACGTGTTTCAGGATCTGCAGAGCATGAACTGCTAAAAAGAACAAGCAGACTGATAAATACAGCTAGCTTTTTTTTATATTTATTAGTATTTAACATAATTTCTCCCCAAAAGACAAAGTTTCTTCTATTATGATATCCATATTATAGCTGAAATACGCACAAAGCCACCAACATTCTTTTGGGGATGATAGAAATTTCTATAATTTATGTCAATAAACTTATCTGAATGCTATAAAACAAATCTGAACATCCAGAGATTTAGTTTAGTTTGTGATGAC